>CAKMQH010000191.1 GCA_927911515.1 uncultured Neisseria sp. | reverse complement strand
TTTGGGGAATTTTGCAAAGGTCTCTATTGGTAGAGATAACGGGACAGGTGGGGTTTCCGTCATTGTGCCCACTATATATTTCAGTCTCCTGCTTCATTGCCGAATACATTGGACTTGAGAGGATGGCTCTTTTATCAAAATAGAAAAAAAGTCGTCTGAAAACGGACTTAGCGATTTTCACCAACGTTTTCAGAGACCTTTGTTTCAAACGCTCTTGCGTTTATTCAATCCTTTTAGTCGGCAACCGCCATCAGGCTGGCGTTGCGCCGGCGGCTGTGGTGTTGACGCTGCAAGAGATTTCTTCAAACACTTGCAGGATGTCCAGGCCTTGTTCGGACGGGAGGATGCGGATGAGTGCACCGTCGCGTTTTGCCAGCTCTTGCTTGCGGCTGCTGTCCAGCGGGCTTAGGGCGGCGACGTGGTTTACGCCTGTGCTTTCAGGTTTGCTGTTGACTTGCAGCAGGCCTTCGAGGTCGGCGGTGTAGGAGGCAAGCGGGCTGTCGGGTTCGACGACGGTTACGATGCCTGCGGCGGCAAGTTCGGTCAGGGCGCAGAAGGCTTGCAGGAGGCTGCCGCCGTGTACCCAGACGCGTTTGGGCGCGCGCCAGCTCATGGCGTTGCGTTCGCCGGTCGGACCGACCAAGACGGATTCTGCTTGGCGCAGGGTGCGGATGCGGGCGTGTCCCAATGCCGATGCCGCTGATTTTTTCTCTTCTGCATTAAACGGCAGCTTGTGAATCAGGGCTTCGAGGCGTTTGAGCGCGGCTTCGTCCGCTTGTCCGATGCGGCTCAGCGGCGGGGCAACCCATTCGGGGATGCGGGTCAGTTTTTGCAGGTAGAACGAGCCGCCTGCTTTCGGACCGGTGCCGGACATGCCGTGTCCGCCGAACGGTTGTACGCCGACAACGGCGCCGACGATGTTGCGGTTGACGTAAACGTTGCCTGCTTCGATACGCTCGCGGATGCGTTTGACCGTGCCTTCGATGCGGCTGTGTACGCCGCTGGTGAGCGCGTAGCCTTTACTGTTGATTTGGTCGATGATTTGGTCAAGCTCGTCGGCGCGGTAGCGGACAACGTGCAGGACGGGACCGAAGACTTCGCGGGTGAGTTCGTTCAAATTGTTGAGTTCGAACAAAATCGGCAGCACGAAAGTGGATTTCGCAGGATCAACGTCGGAGGCGGCTTTGACTTCGTGGTAAGACTTGGCAATGCCTTTCATTTTGTTGATATGCGATTGCAGGTTTTGCTGCGCTTCGGCATCGATGACGGGACCTACGTCGGTGGTGAGCTGAACGGGTTTGCCGACGACCAATTCGTCCATCGCGCCTTTGATGATGGCGAGCATCTTGTCGGCGACATCTTCTTGGACGCACAGGATACGCAGGGCGGAGCAGCGTTGTCCTGCGCTGTCGAAAGCGGAGTTGAGTACGTCCAAGCAAACCTGCTCGGGCAGCGCAGTGGAATCGACAATCATGGCGTTTTGACCGCCGGTTTCGGCAATCAAGACGGGGCTGTCGTCGCGTTTGGCAAGGGCTTTGTTAATCAGTTGCGCCACTTCGGTCGAACCGGTGAAAATGACGCCGCCGATACGCGGGTCGCCTGTCAGTGCCGCACCGACATCGCCTGCGCCGAGGACAAGTTGCAAGGCGGAAGTCGGGATGCCTGCTTCGTGCATCAGGGAAACGGCGTAGCTGGCAATCAGGCTGGTTTGTTCGGCAGGTTTGGCGATAACGGTGTTACCGGCTGCCAATGCGGAAACGACTTCGCCGGTAAAGATGGCGAGCGGGAAGTTCCACGGGCTGATGGCGACGATGGCGCCGACGGCTTTGGCATCTTTGGGCAGGGTGTTTTCGGCTTCGCCGGCGTAGTAGCGGCAGAAATCGACGGCTTCGCGCACTTCGGCGACGGCGTTGTTCAGCGTTTTACCTGCTTCGCGCACCGCAAGCATCATCAGCGCGGGGGTGTGCTGTTCCAGCAAATCGGCAAAGCGGCGCAGGCATTCGGCGCGCTCGGCGCAGGCGTCGCGCTCCATTCGGGAAACGCGGCAACGGCTGCACCAATCGCTTCTTGGGCAAGCGCGGCATCGGCAAAGCTGACTGTGCCGACGATGTCGTCGTGGTCGGCGGGGTTTTTAATCGGTTGCGCTTCGCCGACATCGCGTGCTTTGCCGTTGATAATGGACGCGGCGTGGAAGTCTTGTGCGGCGGCGCGGTTGAGTTTTTCTTGAAGCTGTTGCAACACGGTTTCGTTGCTGAAATCGACGCCTTGAGAATTCAGACGACCTCTGCCGTACAAATCGCGCGGCAGCGGCAAGGCGTTGTGCAGGTGGATGCCTTGTTCGGCGATGGTGTCGAACGGGCTGCGGATCAGCGTGTCGATGCTGATGTTTTCATCGACGATTTGGTTGACGAACGACGAGTTCGCGCCGTTTTCCAACAAGCGGCGTACCAAGTAGGCGAGCAGGGTTTCATGCGTACCGACCGGAGCGTACACGCGCACGCGGCGGCCTAAGTTTTGCGGGCCGACCACTTGGTCGTACAAGGTTTCGCCCATGCCGTGCAGGCATTGGTGTTCAAAGTCTTTGCCTTTGCCCATTTGGTAAATCGCGCCCAAGGTGTAGGCGTTGTGGGTGGCAAATTGTGGGAACACGGCATCTTGCGCGTCCAGCAGTTTGCGCGCGCAGGCGAGGTAGGAGATGTCGGTATGGACTTTGCGGGTGTAGGTCGGATAGCCGTCCAGGCCGTCCACTTGCGCCCATTTGATTTCGCTGTCCCAGTAGGCGCCTTTAACGAGGCGGATCATCAGTTTTTGGTTGTTGCGGCGGGCAAGGTCAATCAGATAGTCGATCACGAAGGGGCAGCGTTTTTGATATGCCTGAACGACAAAGCCGATGCCTTTGTAACCGGCTAAATCGGGATCGGAAACGAGTGCCTCCATCAAATCCAAAGACAGCTCCAAACGGTTGGCTTCTTCGGCGTCGATGTTGATACCGATATCGTATTTTTTACCCAAAAGGAACAGCTCTTTCAGACGAGGTAAGAGTTCGCTCATGACGCGTTCGTGTTGGGCGCGGGAATAACGAGGATGGATGGCGGAGAGTTTGACGGAAATGCCGTTGCCTTCATAAACGCCTTGTCCGGCAGCGTCTTTGCCGATGGCGTGAATGGCTTGAACGTAGTCGTTGTAATAACGGTCGGCATCTTCTTGGGTAAAAGCGGCTTCGCCCAACATATCAAAGGAGAAGCGGTAGCCCATTTTTTCGCGCTCTTTGCCGTTTTGCAGCGCTTCTTCAATGGTTTGTCCGGTAACAAACTGCTTGCCCAGTAGGCGCATGGCGTAGTTCACGCCTTGGCGGATCAGGGGCGCGCCACCTTTGCTGATGAGTCGGTTCAGGGCAGAACCCATCTGTTTGTCGTTCGTTGCGGTCAGTTTGCCGGTAACCAGCAAGCCCCATGCCGCTGCGTTGACAAACAGGGAAGGGCTGTTGTTCAAATGGCTTTTCCAGTTGCCTTCGGAAATTTTGTCGGCAATCAGGCGGTCGCGCGTTGCATTGTCGGGAATGCGCAGCAAAGCTTCCGCCAGACACATCAGCGCAATGCCTTCTTCGCTGGAGAGCGAGAACTCGTGCATCAGCGCATCCACGCCGCTGGCTTTGGTGCGGCTGGCACGAACCTGCGTAACCAAACGGCGTGCGAGTTCGGACGCTGCCCGACGCTCCTCATCGCTCATCTGCGCGCGTTGCAGCATATCCTGAACGGCTTCGATTTCGTCGCGGCGGTAAGCATCGGTAATCGCTTGGCGCAGTGGCGTTTGTGTCGGAAAAGCAAAGTCAAACATTTTAAGGTTCTCCAAAGTTTTTATGATGATTTTCAGACGACCCCATCCCTTTTCGAGGTCGTCTGAAAAGATTTAAAGCATATAGATAATATCTTAATAAATTTATAAGGGCCGGACAAGCAATTTATCTCAAAAACAGGATTTTTTGCTTTGATAAAAAGCAGATAAAGCCCAAAGAGTGCATTATCCGCATGAGCATCAATATAAAAATAAAACCTGCCTTCCCGTATAAAAATTCAGACGACCTACGGTCAACGGCAGGTCGTCTGAAAACACTTATTTCGCCTCGCGGTATTCCGCGTCCGCTTTTTCAAAACGTTCTTGAATTTCACGAGACGGCTCTTTGTCGGTCAGTGAAACCAGAACAGCGATAATCAAGCAGGCGATGAAGCCGGGGACTATTTCGTACATGGTCAAAAGACCGGTTTCATGTGCAGCCAAAGCAGGTTTTTTGACCCACTCCGCCCATGCCACCACAGTCAGCGCGCCGGCAATCATGCCCGACAAAGCACCGTATGCCGTAATGCGTTTCCACAATACCGACAGAATCACAATCGGACCGAACGCCGCGCCGAAACCTGCCCACGCATAAGACACCAAGCCCAAAACTTTGCTTTCAGGGTCGGAAGCAATCAGAATCGAGATGATGGCAATCGCCAATACCATCAGACGACCAATCCACACCAATTCTGACTGCGGCGCATTTTTGCGCAAAAAGCCTTTGTAGAAGTCTTCCGTAATCGCGCTGGAGCAAACCAAAAGCTGGCAAGACAAAGTGGACATGACCGCCGCCAAAATCGCGCTCAAAATAATGCCTGCAATCCAAGGGTTGAACAATAAAGTAGAAAGCGCGATGAAGATACGTTCGTGGTTGCCGTGCATGGAAGCGGTTTGGTCAGGATTGGCACCAAAATACGCAATGCCGAAATAACCGACCGCTACTGCGCCTGCCAGACACAACACCATCCAAGTCATACCGATGCGGCGTGCGGACACCAGCGATTTCGCGCTCTCAGCCGCCATAAAGCGCGCCAAAATGTGCGGCTGACCGAAATAGCCCAAGCCCCATGCGGCTGTGGAAATAATGCCGATAACGGTCGTACCGGCAAACAAGCTGTCGTATTCCTTGCCCGTACCTGCGGCAACGCTTTGAATCGCGGCAGACATTTGTTCTGCGCCGCCCAGCCCCAGATACACCATTACCGGCGTCAAAATCAGCGCAAAATCATCAAAGAAGCTTGCAACGTATCCGTCCAGCTTACCGCCAAGAACCCGCCCAAGAAGGTATAGGCAATGGTTGCACCCGCACCCAGCCACATCGCCTGATTGTAAGTCATGCCTTCAAATAAGCTTTGGAACAAAGTTGCACCCGCCACAATGCCCGAAGCGCAATAAATCGTGAAGAAAAACAAGATAATCAGCGCGGAAACCACTTTCATCAAGTGTCCGCCCGCGCCGAAGCGGTGGAAGAAATAATCCGGCAGCGTCAGCGCATTATTGGCATATTCGGTATGCACGCGCAGACGGCCCGCCACCAAAAGCCAGTTGAAATACGCGCCGACGACCAAACCGATGGCAATCCAAGCCTCATTCAGACCGCTCAAATAAATCGCGCCGGGCAGGCCCATCAAAAGCCAGCCCGACATATCGGACGCACCCGCCGACATCGCCGTAACGAACGGGCCCAAGCTGCGGCCGCCCAAAATATAATCATCGAAATTGCGCGTGGAGAAATACGCGGCCAGACCAATCAAGAGAACAGCAACCAAATAGATTGCAAAAGTGATATACATGGGATTCATGTACTATTCCTCATCTAAAACTTCAAAATCACGGGCTGATGAAATTGCAGGCAATCCACGCCCAAACATTTTTCTAATTAAAATACAGCGGGAATTTCTATTTTTTTGTAGCTTATTGAAAATAAATTATTTATTAATTCAAATGGATATGTAATTAAGACATATGAAATTGTAAATAATCTGTTCGAGCATACCTGAAAACAGAAGGCTTGCAAAGCTTGTGATGACCGTTGTCCGCCTGTTTTACTCAAATATTTTTCAAACCATATTAAAAACATTAGTTTACAAATTGTGTTGAGATATATTGCATCCGAATAGGTTTGAAACTATCTTTCCAAAGCGTTTGGAAACAGTCGCGGATTGGGTGTAATCAGACAACAAGTTGAATAAATCGGAGATGATTTTGTAGGACGAGGATGCAAGGCGAGAGGTCGTCTGAAATTTTCAGACGACCTCTCGGCAAGCTGTTGGGCGTGGATAAAGAGCGGAATCGGTTTGGTGCCAGTTCTTGAAAATATTACATTATCTTTATTGGATTTCTCTATATTATTCCGCTGTTGTTTCACTATTACTTACGCTTTATTTTGATAACAAAGGCTTTTTTCATGAACCATTTGGGTTTCCCCATTTGAAACCGTTGCTGTTTTCGTGATTTTGTCTGTGGGCGCGATTGCCATCGATTTATTCGCCCATAAGGACAACAAACCGATGTCGCTGAAAAGTGCCGCGATATGGTCGCTGTTTTGGGTGTTGATATCGATTTTGTTCGGCGCATTTTTATGGGTTCATCACGGCAGTGAAGCCGCCAGCTTGTTCTTTACCGGCTATGCTTTGGAAAAAGTGTTGTCCGTTGATAATCTGTTTTTAATGATGGCGGTTTTCGCTTGGTTTAAAGTGCCTGAAGGCTTGCGCCACCGCGTTTTGTACTGGGGAATTATCGGTGCGATTATTTTCCGCATGATTTTTGTCGCCATCGGTGCCGGACTGTTGGCATTGGGACCGATTGTGGAAGTGGTTTTCGCCGTCATTGTCGGCTATACCGCCGTTATGATGCTGCGTCGGGATGAAGAAGAGGGCGAAGAAGATGCCGATTATTCCGAACACTTGGCGTATCGTGTCGTCCATCGCTTTTTTCCCGTGTTCCCCCGTCTTTACGGCAGCATTTCTTCTTGAATGGCGAGGAGTTGAAAAAAGCGCATGAGCAATATCCCGATGTACGGCTTGAGCCGGCGGGTGAAGACCTCAAACATCCTGAAAATAACCATCCTCAGAAAATGCGTAAAGGTCAGTTGGTCGCGACGCCGCTGTTTTTATGTTTGGCGGTGATTGAATTGTCGGACGTGATGTTTGCGTTTGACAGTGTACCTGCGGTGATTGCCGTATCTAAAGAGCCGTTGATTGTTTACAGTGCCATGATGTTTGCCATTTTGGGCTTGCGTACGCTTTATTTCGTATTGGAAGCGTTGAAGGGTTATTTGGTCCACTTGGAAAAAGCTGTGGTCGTGTTGCTGTTCTTCATCGCGGTCAAACTGGGCTTATCGGCAAGCAACCATATGTTCCATCACGGATGGGACATTTCGCCCAATGTTTCTTTGCTGGTTGTATTGGTTGTACTGACTTGCGGGATTGCCGCTTCCTTCATTTTTCCTGATAAGAAAAATAAAGGTAAAGCCGATTCGTGATCTGCTTCGGGTAAGGAAACGAAACAGTAGGATTTACCACCTTTAAAATACACTTCAGCACGGAATTTCATTTCTCCGGCTGCCTGAAGTGTATTTATGTTTTAAGCTTCCATCCGTTCTTCGCACTTCATTCTTGCATCAATCCAAGTGCCGCCGCCCGGCTGTACGATTTTTGAAACCAGTTTATCCAAATCATTCAGATAGTTGGTTGCATTCGGGCTGTTAATCACCACCACCACGATCATGGGTTTGTCTCCCAGCCAGTAGCCGGCGAGGGCGCGTACGTCTTTGAGCGTTCCCGTTTTCAGGCGCAGGGCAGGACCTGCTTGTTTGAGGCGGTATTTCAGTGTGCCGTCTTGACCGGCGATGGGTAAGGTGTCGATGAAGTCTTGTTTGAACGGGCTGAAATAGGCTTTTTCCAGCATTTGCGCCAGCATATTGGCGCTGACGCGTTCGCGACGGGATAAACCTGAGCCGTTTTCCAAGACCAAATTTTCCGTATCCACGCCCGCGGTAGCCAATTCACGTTTTACGGCTGAAGAGGCTTGCTGCAAAGCAGAGTTGCCGGAATGTTCGCCGCCCAATTTCAAAAATACGGAGCGTGCAATCAGATTATTCGAATATTTGTTCATGTCCGTCAAAATGGCAGACATGGGTTTGGATTGGTGTACCGCCAGCGTTTTGGCATGAGGCGGCACGGATGCGGTCTTGATGCCGTCGGTAATTTCTCCGCCTGAGTAACGCCATTGGTTGATAAAGCTCTTTTGCACAAATTCACGCATGTTCAGCATGTTGACGTACATTTCATTGCCTAAACACGATTCCGGAACTTTGCCGGAAACATGCAATACGCCGCCTTTGTAGTTTGCGCGCATGTGGTTTTGCAAGGCTTTGCAGGATGCAGTTGATGGCGTAATGTTGATTTTATTGTCGATTTTGATATCGGGTAGAGGAGGGTTGGTCACAAGATCCACATCGCCCATATCATTGCGTTCCGGTTTGACCGATACGACTTTGTAAGCCAGCATATTCGGGTCGGGCGGCGTCATGAATAGAGAGCCGACATCGGATTCGAAATCGCTCGGATTTTGAATGTCTCCCCATAAATGGCGGTCGAGTACCAAGCCGCCGGTGATTTTTCGTATGCCTTTGTCGCGTAATTGCTGCTGCACCCCGACCAAGCCTTCTTGGTCGAAAACTGGGTCCCCGCTGCCGACCCAGTAAATATCGCCTTGCAGGGTATCGCCTTGAATCTTGCCGTCGCTTTTAAATTGGGTCGTCCAGCGGTAATCGCTGCCCAAGGCTTTAAATGCGGCAAACGCTGTAACCAGCTTCATAGTCGATGCGGGGTTGACTGATACATCCGAACGGTGGTCGACCAATACTTTTCCGCTGTCCAATTCTTGGACATAGACGGAAATTTCGTTTTTAGGGATGCGGCCGAAATCGATGGCAAATGCCGGCAAAGAGAGGATGGACAGCCATAAGACAGCGGCTGTTTGTCTTAACTTCATGATAGTTCTGAAAAACACATAAAGCATAATTATAAAGCAAGGTCGTCTGAAAAACGAGGATGGCTGCTTGGCGGATGAAAAAGTTGCTCCTTATGGATGAAATGTGTCGCTATTTCGTTCTGTGCAGACAATCAGCGCTCAGAGCGAACTATGATAGAATCCGTTTTTAAAACAAGATAAAAGGAATACATTATGCGACTGCTTCATACAATGTTGCGCGTTGGCAACCTCGAAAAATCTTTGGACTTCTATCAAAATGTTTTGGGTATGTCTTTGCTGCGCCGCCACGATTATCCCGAAGGACGTTTTACTTTGGCGTTTGTCGGTTATGGCAATGAGGCTGAAAATACCGTACTGGAATTGACGCACAACTGGGATACGGAAAGCTACGATATCGGCAACGCTTACGGTCATATCGCGGTGGAAGTGGATGATGCGTATGAGGCTTGCGAACGGGTCAGACAAAAAGGCGGCAAAGTCGTGCGCGAGGCAGGACCGATGATGCACGGCACGACCGTTATCGCTTTTGTGGAAGATCCTGACGGTTATAAAATCGAATTTATCCAAAAAAACAGCGGCAATGATTCAGTGAAATACTGATTTTCCAATCGTCTGATAAAAAGGTCTCTGAAAACCCGATTGAGAAGGGTTTTCAGACGACCTTTTGGTTTTAATAATCTTGATTTATGCCACAGGCGGCATTTGTGCGGCGGTTTCCTGCGTCCATGCTTGGGTTTCGGCGAAAGCGGGGCGGGCGAGATGTTTGGCGGCGTAGCGTTGCAATACGTCGGTTTCATCGGCGGGCAACACTTTCCAATTTTGCGTTAAGTGCAGAATCAGTGCGGAGCAGTACAAATCCATCGCGGTAAAGCTGTTGCCGACGATGTAGTCGCGGTTTTTTAAGTGTTCGCGCAATGTGTTCCATGCGGTATCAAAATCGCCGTAACCGATTTGGCGGCGGCACTCGGGCGTATCGACCGGCAGGTTGTGCAGTTTGTTGAAGCCTGCGTATTCGAGGTGCATCAATATGCACATCCAGCGGTAGTATTCGCCGCGCTCCACCGTACCTGCGGCGGGGATGAGGTGTTTGTCGGGGAACTGTTCTGCCAAAAAGGTAATGATGGCGGTCGATTCGGTCAATACGGCATCACCGAATTTGAGCGCGGGGACTTGCCCTTGTGGATTGATGGCGAGATATTCGGCGGATTTCATTTGTGTGCCGAACTGGATAGGTACGACGGTGTATTCCGCGCCGCATTCTTTGAGCATCCATACGACGTATCTGCCGCGTGAAAAGGGGTGGGTATAGAGCGTGATGTTTTGCATGTTTCTTCCTTTTACACGATGAATGGTTTGACGAAACCCATACAGCGGATTTTCAGACGACCTCATCAATAGGCGATGCTTTTTGCCGCTTCGTTCAAACCGTTTTCCAAAGATTCCAGCATGGCGGTATAGCCGTCGCCTTGTTGCGGGGTGGTAACGTCAAACGGTTTGTTGCGTCCGTCCGGCCATAGGGCGTAGCCGCTGACGGTAGTCTGCCCCTGATAGCTGCCTTGGAAGGCTTCGACATAGATTTTCAGGGTTTGACTGCTTTGGCTGCGCGAGGCGGGAACGAAAGTATGGCGCGGGTTGAGGCGGTTGAGCTTGTTGCTGAAGTTCGCCGCTAAAGCGCCGTCGAGCGGTGCCGCCCAAAGGTGGTTTTTCGCCAGATTCACATGGTACGCGTCGGTTTGGTAAACGAGGCCGCCGTTGGCAAGCGGTTCGGCAAGGTTGACTTTGACCGCGATTTCGCTGCCTTGCGCTGCCGGTCGGATGTATTGGCTGTCGGGCAGGATGAAATATTGCGGGCTTTGCGCGGTGCCGCAGGCGGCAAGCGTCAGGGCGGCGGCAATCGGGAAGAGGCGCATTATCGGCTTCCTTTCGGGATGGGGTCTTTGCTGCTGCTGTTAAAAATCAGCGCGTTCGGTTTTCTTTCAAAGTATTAATGACGGGCTGTACGTCTCTGAGGGTTCTATCCAGGCTTTGCAGGGTATTTTGCACGTCGCCGTAGATGGGCGATTGCGGCGATACGCCTTGCAGGGTTTGGCGCAATTCTTTCAGGGTTTGGTTCAGCTCGTTGGGGATGTTTTGCGTTTGAGGTTTGCCGACCAGTTTGTCGATAGAGCTTAGGGCGGCATTGGCAGATTTGAGGGTGGATTTGAGTTCGGCGAGCGAGCCGTTCAACCCGGCAACAGTTTTATCCAACGGCAGATTGTTGAATTTCTCTAACAAATCCGCCACTTTCGCCTGCAAGTCGTCCAAACCGCCGCCTTGTGTGGCAATGACGGTATCGCCTGCGTAAACGGTGTGCGGTCGCAGCTTGGGAGAAGACGAAGACTGATCGTTCAACTCGATCATTTTGCTGCCGGTCAGCAGGTTGTTGCTGGAAATGGTGGCGGTCAGACCTTTGCCCAAAGCCGCTTGGAATTGTTGTTTCCAATGCTCTTTGCTTTGTTCGTCGGCATTGATTTCCATGCGCGACGGCTCGATGCGGATGCGCACGGGAATCCAGCCGTTTTCAAACAGATGCAGGCTGTCGTTGCGGTCGAAATAGGGAACATCGGAAACCACACCTACATTAAGCCCTTTATATTCGACGGGCGAGCCTGCGGTCAGACCGCGCACGGACTGTTTGAAAAATGCGGTGTAGTACAGCGAACGGTCGTCGGGCAGATTTGCCACTTCGCTGCGGCTGTCGTAAAGCGTGAAACTGTCTTCGCTTTTCACATTTTTGCTGTTTTTGGTTTTCGGCGAATCAAACGAAATTGCGCCGGAAAGCAAGGCGGGCAGGGGAGCGGAATTGAGTTTCACGCCGCTGCCCGTGGTTTCGATATTGATGCCGCTCTCCAGCCAAAAGCGGCTTTCTGAATTAATCAGTTTGTCGTTCGGACTTTGGATGAAGATGGTGTAATGCACGGTTTGGTCGGCAGGCTCGAAATGAGCACTTTCCACCTGTCCGACCATAAAGTTTTCATAAAGCACGGGGCTGCTGACGTTGAGGATTTTGTCGTTTTGACCGACCAGCTTCAGGCGCAGGCCGCTTTGCCCGATGGCGGCAATCGGCGGGATGTCCTGTACTTCAAATACGTCCTTCGTTTCATTGCTTTTGCCCGGCGTAAACGCGATATACGAACCGGACAGGAGCGTGCTCAAACCGGTTACGCCGCTTTGGTCGATGCGTGGTTTCACCACCCAAAACTGCGTATCGCTGCGGATGAGGTCTTTCGCATCGGCGTTAAGCTGGGCGGTAACTTCCACGCCTTTTTGGTCGTCGCGCAGCTTGATGCGGGTAACGTGTCCGACATCGACGTTCAACACTTTAATCACCGTATTGTTGACTTCAATGCCTTCCGCGCTGTCCATCAAAAGCGTGACGACCGGACCTCGGTTGCGGATGTCCTTTACCAGCAGCCAGCCGCCCGCAATCAGCGCAATCAGAGGAATCAGCCACACGATAGACGTGAAGACATTGGTTTTTTTGACGCGCGCGGGTGCGCGATGCGTTTGAGAAGAATCGTGTTTTTTCATTGTTTCTGGTTATCGTCGGAATCGGGGTCGTCTGAAAGCTGCTGCTGCCTGTCCCAAATCAGGCGGGGGTCGAAATAATAGGCAGACAGCATGGTCAATACCACCACCAGGCAGAAATAAAACCGCCGCCCCGCCGGGGACGACGCGCGCCATGTTGGTGTGGAACGAACTCATCAAAATAATAATCACAAAAATATCAATCATCGACCAGCGGCCGATGGATTCGGTAATCCGGTAAAGCACCGACATTTTCGGCGCACTCATCGGCGGTTTGAAATAAGCGGACGCAATCAAAACCGCCATCGCGATAATCTTCAATACCGGCACCAAAATACTCGCGCTGAAAATAATCACCGCAATCAGCCTGTCGCCGTCGTTCCACATATACACAATGCCATTGAAAATCGTATTGACTTCCAGTGCGGTAGGGTTCGACGAAATCATAATCGGCAGAATATTCGCGGGGAAATACAGGATAAACGCCGCAATCAAAAAACGCCAGTGAAATGCTCAGGCTTTTCGGTCTGCGGCGGTATAAATCCGCACCACAAACCTCACAAGGTTGCTCGTCTTTATCACGAAAATACAGGCATCGGCTGCAACAGGTTTTGTCGTCGGATGCCGTTTGCACCGCATCCCCGCCCGTCAGTCTGTGGATTTTATAATAAACCCAATGCTGCGGAATCGAGACCGAAGTCCGAATCAGCATGACCGACAGCGCAAACATCAAATAAAACGCCGAGCCGAATTCCACCGCCGCCACAGACGAGAGCTTGATATACGCCACCAAAGTGGAAATAAAAAACACATCCACCATAATCGCATGACGCAGCCTGACCAAAACCCGCGTCGCAAACCGTAGCGCAGGATACGCCCGTTCGCGTACCAGCGCGGTATAAACGTACAGACAGAGCAACAAAAACAATACCGGTGCGCCGAAAGTCAGGACGAACATCACTTCCGCCAGAAAACCGTAATCCTGATAAATCAAAAGCCGCATCATTTCCGGCAGCGACAGGACGGATGTTACGCCGAAGAGTTCCACGCGGATATAAACCATGCTGTACGCAAACGCCATCAAAATCAGCGAAGTCGTCGCGTAAGCCAGCGGCGCAACATAAGGATTGTTTTCGACCTCGACCACTTCATGATTGCACACCGGACAATGCGCCTCCTGTCCCTGCCGCAGGCGCGGAATATCCATGCGGTTGCCGCAGTCCGGGCAATCCACCGTATGCGCCGGCAGCGATGCGTCGGGCAGGTAGGATTTATAACGCCACCAGCGCGTATAGCTAGGAATCGGTTTCATGAAGGAGGGAAGAGGTCAAAGAGGCAGGTATTATAAAGGAAAACATAGGGATAGCCCAAATTGCTTACATAGGGGCGCGATAGTGTCTGGAAAACGAATTATGACTATATAAATAGTATTGTTTGTAATCAAATTGAGGTCGTCTGAAACGCTTTCAGAGACCTCTTGTCATATTTGTTGCAAATATGTAGAAACAACAGGTTTATGTAAATAATAGCAAGTTAAATTCTTGCTAATGTAATAGAAATGATATATATTCCTAAATTGTTTTGTAATCCTAAATTGTTTTGTAATATGACAATCTTCGTTTGTTCGTTTGTTCGTTTGTAAGCGAGACAATGCCGAAGTATCTTAATCTCTGTTTCCAAACACAGATTTTTCATTATTTAATTTTTTTATTGATTCAGGGCGGTCTTCATTTGAGGTCGTCTGAAAACCCGCCGAGCGGGTTTCGTCAAAACATTCATTGAATTTTGTAGATTATCAAAGGATATTCACATGAGCGAAACACAAGAGCTGACTTTTGCCAAACGTCTTAAAGAGCAAACCACCACCGTTCATGACAGCGTGGACAACTTGGTGATGTCTGTCGAGCCGTTTACCAGCAAAGAGAACTACATCAAATTTTTGAAACTGCAATCCGTATTCCACAAAGCGGTCGATCATATCTATAAAGACCCCGAGTTGAACAAAGCCATTCCCGAGCTGGAATACATGGCGCGTTACGACGCGGTAACGCAAGACTTGGCGGATTTGGGCGACAAACCTTACGAATACGGTAAACCGCTGCCGCATGAAACCGGCAACAAAGCCATCGGTTGGCTGTATTGCGCTGAAGGTTCCAATTTGGGCGCAGCATTTTTGTTTAAACACGCGCAAAAGCTGGATTACACCAGCGAACACGGTGCGCGTCACCTCGCTCCCCATCCAAACGGACGCGGCAAACATTGGCGTGCTTTTGTCGAGCATCTGAATGCTTTGGGTTTAAGCCCTGAAGCTGAAGCCGAAGCGATTCAAGGTGCAAAAGATGCGTTTGCGTTCTACAAAGTCGTTCTGCGTGAAACCTTCGGACTGCCTGAAGGCGCGGAAGCTCCGGAAGGCTTTGTTCCGCACCGCCATTAATAGTTTGACGGGATTGTAGGCAGCAAGATAGAGGTCGTCTGAAACACATCTGTATACGCGGATTCATAAATTCCGTTTTCAGAGACCTTCATACTGGTGTAAGTGTTGTATTGTTTGGTTATCCGCATCTCCGGTATTTTTTAATTGGTTTGATGTAAATAATTATCAAATATTTTATCACCATCATTCCAAAATACCATTATCACATTCAGGAGTTTTACCATGAAGGAATCATTTAAATTAAGTATGTTGGCGATTGCTTGCAGCATCGCATTGAGTGCATGCGGCTCAAGCGGTGGTGGCACGCCGTCTGCACAGCCTGCACCGACCCCGCAACAGCCGGGCAATAATTCTGGCTCGGGCGGAGGAGGTGATTCAAAACAAACTGAAGAAGCTAAGAAAGCTGAAGAAGCCAAGAAAGCTGAAGAAGCTAAGAAAGCTGAAGAGGCCAAGAAAGCTGAGGAAGCTAAGAAAGCCAATGAGGCCAATTCAGGTCAAGGTTTTGGCGGTGAAGGCAAAGTAATGGGCAAGGCTTTGGATGGCGGTGTCTTGGTAGCGAAAAAGCGTGAAACCGGCGATTTGGAATATGCCAAAACCGAAGCTCCGACTGCTTCGGATAAAAACAGCGTCGTACTTGATGGTGTCGCCATTAATACCAAAGACGTTAAAGCAGGTGAGTTCACGTTGGGCGAAAGAAGTACGAACGGCGGTAAAGCCGATGCAGCACAATATGCGGTACACAGCGGCGACCTGCTGCCTGACGTTCGTTACGGCGGTGTTGCCGATGTAACCAATCTGCGTGATTTCAAACAAGCTTTATTTGTACAAGGTACTCCTGCCGGAAGCGATACTGTTGCCGCTCTAAAAGGTGAAGCTACTTATAAAGGTATCGGTTTGCATTTTGCAAACGGATTGCCGGTCAATACCAGCTTGTTAAACGAGCTTCCTGATACAAGCTCTGCATCTAAATTGGAAAACCTGTATCCTGCCGCCAGAGCAACCGATGTTACCGCAAAAGTCAATTTCGACCAAAAAACCATCAATGTCGGCATCAACCGCTATTCCGATCAAACGGTTGGCGGTGGTAGCGGTGGCAATAGGATTGCAGGTGTCGTCAAATCCAATGCGCGCGATATGGCGGAAAATCTGTCTTTCAATGGCGATTTGCACGGCAACACCTTCTCCAACAAGCAAGGTACGATGCAAGGCGGATTCTTTGGCGCGAAGGCAGACCAACTTGCCGGTACATATAGTGCGGCAGGCAAAAACCAACGTAATGAAGACGTAGTGGCGCGCGGTGTGTTTGGTGCAAAACGCCAAGATGCGGCAGCTCAAGCAGGCGGACAGCCTGATGCGCCGGTTGCCAAACCTGATGCGCCTGTAACTCAGCCTAAAGTTGACGCTGCCGCAACCGAATTGAAAAAAGGCGAAACAGGCGAGCAATACTTCTTATCGAATATCGCCGATTTGACCAAAGTCATTATCAACGGTACGGCAATCTCTTTGGCACCTGTTACCAACAAGCTCTATCAAACTGAATTGGGTTCGGACTACAAGTCATTTGTTGCTTCAGGCAATTTGAGCAATGTCGTCTTCGGTGCGGCAAAACTTGCCGATAATGCCTACTCCTTGTTTGTTCAGGGTGAAATGAGTGCTTCTCTGCCGTCCGGTACTGCCAAATATGCCGGCGATGTGTTGAATTTCCGTGCCCGCAACTTGGATAATAAGGAAAACTGGGTGGGTGATACAGGTGGCTACCGTACTGCCGGTTCGTTTACCGCAGATGTCAACTTCGATACCAAGACTATCGCAGGTAAAATCAATAGTGGTGACAGATGGTTCATGAATGAACGAGCCTTTACTGCAGATATTGCAGGCAGCAGCTTTAATGGTAAATGGGATTCCGGTGTGCAAGGTTCTATCTCCGGCGGATTCTACGGCGATAAAGCTGCCGAAATGGCGGGACGATACAGTTACAATGAAAAACCAGGTGATAATGGCTCTTCAAGTAACAACGCTTTCGGTGTATTCGGCGGTAAAAAGCAATAACCGTGTCTGTTTAAGCTGAAAACAAACCGCCTGAAAGGGCGGTTTGTTTTTGATCAGATAGAATTTTCAGATGACCTGAAACTTTTAGAGTAAGTTTGGAGAAAAAGGGATGCAGGATGTTTTCAAAACAAGGGAGAGGTCGTCTGAAAACAGCCATACCCATTCTGTTGTAAAAAATTCTTTCTGCATAGACATTTCATCCCTAATTTGCTTCACTTGTCCGAACTCAATATAAATTCCGTCCTATATCCGCTATAATCGCAAATCGATTATCCAATGTATAAGACAGGAAAATTCATGTCCCAAAGCCGTTTCAACCAAACCGGCCCCAAAATCGGTCTGAGCGTGCGCCTTGCGGAAACGCAGGCGGAAATTGAAGCAGCACAACGCTTGCGTTATCAGGTATTTGCCCAAGAACTGGGGGCGGAAATCGAAAGCGAAGACGGTCGCGATGTCGATCCTTACGACGAACATTGCCACCACCTTTTGGCTTTTGACGACGCAACTGGAGACGTCATCGGCTGCTACCGCCTGATTACCGAAGAAACCGCCAAAAAAGTCGGCGGCTGGTATAGTGAACACGAATTTGACTTGTCCCCTTTGAAAGACATCTTGCCGCAAACCGTCGAACTCGGCCGCGCCTGCACCCACCCCGACTACCGCAACGGCGGTTTGGTCATGCTTTGTGGTCGGGTTTGGTCAAATTCATGAAAGACGAAAAACCTGCGCTTCATGATAGGCTGCGGCAGCATTGATATGCACGACGGTGGCAGTGATGCGGCAGGTCTGTATCATGCCCTGAAATCCAAATACCTTGCACCTGAAAAATGGTGCGTCAAGCCGACTCAATCCGCTCAAGTGGGACGAAATTACCCCGTCGGACAAGCCTGACGTCCCGCCGTTAGAT
>CAKMQH010000190.1 GCA_927911515.1 uncultured Neisseria sp. | reverse complement strand
TGCGCCGATATCCGCCTTCCTGATAGGCGCGTATCCATCGTCGCAGGTGGGTTCGGGAAATGCCGTAATAATCCGCGGCGGTACGCTGTTGGCTGCGTATATGCAGGTAGTGGAGTACGGCTTGGTATTTGAAGTGTAATGTATATTTGCTCATAAAAAAACTGCACCTTGTGAGTTGGAGGGGATGTCCAACTTTTGGGGTGCAGTTCAAACCCGAAATCCGATTTTCAGACGACCTGTCTTGGTTGCGTCGCAGCGGTTTACGCCGTTTTCTTTTTCGCGTATCGGCAGGTTCGCAAAGCCGCCGTCCCCGCCAACACTGCGTCGGCATACCACATCCAGCCGTAATCGTTGAATTGGTAAATCACGATGCCGCCGATATACGAGCCTAAAAAGCCGCCGATTTGGTGGCTCAACATGGTCAGTCCGAACAGCGTCGCCAGATAGCGCGTGCCGAACAGTTTGCCCGTAATCGCGGCAGTCGGGGCAACGGTGGCGAGCCAAGTGAAGCCCAGCGCGGCGGCGAAAATGTAGAAATTGATGTCGGTTCTCGGGGCGGCAAGGTATATCAGCACCATCGCCACGCGCGAGGCGTAGAGTCCGAACAAAACGTATTTGCCCAAAAACCGCCCCGTACACCAGCCCGAAAAAATGCAGCCCGCGATGTTCGCCAAGCCGATAATCGCAATCGAAGTCGAAGCGACCGAAGCGGGCAGGCCGCAGAGCGCGATTTCGTTGGGCAGGTGGGTTACCAAAAACGCAATGTGGAAACCGCAGGTAAAAAAGCCCAAGTGCAGCAGGATGTAGCTTCGGTCTTTAAATGCCGCTTTGACTGCCTGCCCCAGCGTTTGCCCGTTTTCAGACGACGTGTGGTGCGTGGCGACAGCGTTTTTGCCGCCCGCCAGCCACCACGAAATCGGCAGGATTAAAAGTGCAATACCGCTCCAAACGTAAAACGTTCCTGTCCAGCCGACGGCGGGCAACACCAGCAAACCCTGCACCAGCGGCGCAAACAGAAACTGCCCCGCCGAACCGCCCGCGTTGACCAGACCCGAAGCCAAACCGCGTTTGTGCGGCGGTACTTTCGCCGCGACCTGCCCCATGATGATGGAGAAACCGCCCGCGCCCGTTCCGAATGCAAAAAGCAGCCCGATTGCCGGCATCAGCCCCCAATAAGTCGGCATCTGCGGCACCATCAGACAGGCAGATGCCAGCAGCAGCGCGCCGCCGCCCAACACCTTAAACGCGCCGAAACGGTCGGCAAGCGCGCCGGAAAGCGGCTGGGACACGCCCCACATCAACTGGAAAACAGCGATAATCAGGCTGAACTCTTGGATGCTCAGCTCGGTAGAGTCGACGACCGGACGGACAAACAGCCCCATAGTCATGCGCATACCGATGGTAATCAGCAGGATGGAGGCGGCAGCGGTGATAACCAGCCAAAGGTTAGGGGATTTTTGCTGTGTGTGTGTCATGGTTATGGTTTGTTTCTATTGAAAAATGCCGCCAAAACAAGCGGCAGGATAAAGGATTTTAGCAAACGGACTGACGCAGGCTAAATAACGCCTAATGCTTTGATTATAGCCAAAACCTCTATCCGCGCCACCTTGTCCGTTTCCTTTCTATCCGAAAGGCAAGGCAGGGCATGGGATACGGGCAGAAATACGGCGCATAAAAAACGGCAAAGCTCGTCTGAAAACCCGAAATCTGATTTTCAGACGACCTTTGTTCCAAGAACGGATAAAATCCGTATTGATGAAGCCGTATCGGCTTAAAGTGCATTCGCTATATAATCCGCCCTTTTCAGACGACTCCGACCCGCCACCGCCATGACGCCTATTTATTTTGACCACACCGCCACCGAATCCGCCCGCCGTTTGGCGCAGCAATTCGAGCTTCCCATTTTGACCGACCTGCCCGACAGCGGCGAATACCTGTTTGCCGATGCCGAAGGCGTCAGCTTGTGCCGCGCAGGGGAGAAGGGGCGCGTCCGCGTCGATTTCGGCGGCGGAGCAGCCCAATACCGGCGCACCAAAGGCGGCGGCGAGTTGATTGCCAAAGCGGTCAACCACACGGCCAAACCGACCGTTTGGGACTGTACCGGCGGACTCGGACGCGACAGCTTCGTCCTCGCCTCGCTCGGTTTGAACGTCCAAACCTTCGAGCAGCATCCCGCCGTCGCCTGTCTGCTTGCCGACGGTCTCAAACGCGCCCTGCAAGAGCCTGAAATTCAAGACATTGCCCGCCGCATCACCTTCCGTCACGGCGATGCCGTCGAGTTGATGCGGGAACTCGCCGCCCAATCGCGCCCCGATATCGTGTACCTCGACCCCATGTACCCCGAACGCCAAAAATCCGCCGCCGTCAAAAAAGAAATGGCGTATTTCCACAGCGTCGTCGGTGCCGCCCAAGAAGAAGCCGGGCTGCTTGCCGCCGCCCGCGCCGTTGCGAAAAAACGCGTCGTCGTCAAACGCCCGCGCCTCGGCGAGTTTCTCAACGGCGAAAAACCCGCCTACCAATACACGGGCAAAAGCACCCGCTTCGATGTGTACTTGCCCGACCATCCTGTGAAAGATGGAGAATAATTCAAAACGCGAAAAGGTCGTCTGAAAACTGAATTTCAGACGACCTTTGTGTTTCTGCGTCCTGCGTTAGAACGATTTGACCAGCGACAGACCGACTTCGTTTTGTTTGTAGCTGTACAGCCAGTCGGTGTTGCCGTGTACGCGGCGGTGTTTGTAGCTGAGGACGGGCTTGAGGCCGGCGAATTTCCAGCGGTCCGCGCCTATGCTGAGGCGGTAGGTTTGCTCTTTGTCGCGGC
This sequence comes from uncultured Neisseria sp., assembly GCA_927911515.1. GTDB lineage: Bacteria > Pseudomonadota > Gammaproteobacteria > Burkholderiales > Neisseriaceae > Neisseria. The sequence goes on along the minus strand of CAKMQH010000190.1, from coordinate 2,606 downwards.
GGCGTTGTTCGAGTACGGCGTTTTTCTTCGCGGTGGCTGCGGATGCCGAAGGTGGCGGAAGCGGAGGCGTCGAAGCCGGCTTCAAACATTTTTGCCGCGCCCAGCCGTGCGGAGATGAGGCGGTAGCTGTCCACCGGTTCTTTGGCTTTGCGCTGCTGCCAGTCTATGCCGCCGTAGAGCATGAGGTCGTTGCGCGGGAAGTAGGACAGGGTGTTGTAAACGGAGATGAGGTTGCCGTCGAGCAGGCGGGTTTTGTCGGAATAGGAGAGGTGTTTCCACTCGGCTTCGGTGTTCCACGTCCAGCTGCCTTTGTCGAGGTTCCACTCGCTGCGTACGCCGTAGGCGCGGTTGAGGGTTTTGCCGCCGCTGCCGTTCCATTCGACGAGCGGGGCAAGGGCGAAGGTGTGGCGGTGGTTTTCAAACTGGTAGCCTGCGCTGAGGTTGAGCGTGTGTTCGTTGAAGTCTTTATGGTCGCGGTAGAAGCGGCCGTAGCCGAGCGCGCGGGCGGCGATGCCGTGATGTCCTTTAATCTGCCAGCGGCGGACGGCGGCGGCTTCGTATTTGATGCCGTTGGCGGAAATGGGTTTGTCGCCTGAAAATTCTTCCCAGCATTCGCCGTCGATTTCGGTTTTACACCACGTTTTGCCGCTGGCTTCGTTGATGTTGCTGTTGTGGACGGCGCCGACGGAAAGACTGCCCTGCCAGCTTTGGCGTTGGTTTAAGGAATCGCGGAAATGTCCGATGTTTTCTTTGACGGCTTCGGGTAGGTCTTCGTTTTGAAGGCGCATAAATTCGGAAGTGGCTTCGCGGTTCAGACGACCTTCAAAGAGCAGGCGGGCGTAATCGAGCCGTCCGCGCGTGAAGTCGGGGTGGCGTTGCAGCAGGGTTTCGTAGTCTTGTTTGGCGGCTTTCCACCTGCCTTCGCCGCGGGCGAGCGAGGCGCGGGCAAAGAGGGCGATGTCGGGATCGTATTCGGTTTGCTGTGTATAACGTTCAAGCAGCGGGCGCACGGTCTGCCAGTCGCTGTGGTTGACGGCGTTGAACAGGGCTTCGCCTTGGTCGGCTTCGGGATCGGTTTCGGCTGTCTGCCCGATGTTTTCGGAGGGAATGTCGAGGCGGTATTCGCGCACTTTTTGTTCCTGTTCCTGCATGGTTTGGCGGGTGTTCTGCCACAGGCGTTGCGCGGTACGGTCGTCTGAAAAGTCAGAACGGGGCGCGGCAAGGACGGGCGCGGCAAGGACGGGGGCGGCGAGAAACAGGAGAAGGCAGGCAGACGGTTTGTGCATGATGTCGGCTTTCCGGTCGGCGGTTTCAGACGACCTTGAGAAGGTTGTTGGAGGGCTGGTGTTTAAAAAAGCCTGCATGAAGCAGGCTTTATTTTACTTAACTACGGATTTTAGCGTTTTACACCGCCGTATGCCGTATCCAAGTTGCGGTCAGTCTTAAATTTGGCAACACCGGCCAGCGCGCTTGCGTTGTGACCGAAGAAGTGGCCTTCGGTTTTACCGAAGTGGCCGTTGGCGCGGGCGTAGCCTTCAAACGATGCGCTAGACGGTTTGATGCGGGCATGGACATCCATGTTTACCGCGTTGTTTCTCATAGAACCAGCCAAGACGCGTTGACCGAAGTCTGCGCGCAAAGTACCCACCATCGGGTTGTTGCCAGTGTAGTTGTTGATACCTTTAACTGCGTAGTTGGCTACGCCTGATACCGGCATAGAGGTAGCGCGTTTGTCGCCTGAGTAGAAAACGCCGCGGTTGGTGCCTTTGGCGTATTCTTTGCCGACCCACTCGCCGTAGTACACTTCAGAGCCGCCGCTCTTGATGGTGTTGAACGCATAGCGGCCGAGGTTTTGACGGGTGTATGCGTCGTTAACCTGTACGGTTTTCACGCCGTTGCGGTCTACATTGCCGGGCATGCGGTTGACGTTGGTGTAGTACACGCCTGAACGGTAGGCAGCGTGTTTCATCACTTTTTCGCCTTCGGCTTCAGATGCGGGTTTGCCCCATTTTTTGCCGTATTTGTGGTTTTTGTAACCATAATCAAACGGGTTGTAGTAATCGTTGGCGGCAAATACGCCTGCGCTGAACAAAACAGCCAAAACAGCAGCGGTGGTTTTTTGCAGATTCAGTTTCATGATACGCTCCTTAGGGGAAAAACGATGGTGGGAAAAATAATGTTCTGTCAGTGTGAGCAGATTATCGTTCGTTATGTGAGGAGACTTGTTTTTCTTTTTTTCTTGAACATCATTCTAGAGGGGGAGTGTTAGAGGAGAATTAGCGGATGTTTTGGAGAACGTTGGAATGAGATAAGAATAGGATAAGAATGTTTGTTTTTAGTTAAGATGTATTTGGAATTGGTGCGGCGTCTGGTGTTGTCCCGTTGAATTTCCCGTGATTCGGTTGTTTTGCCGTTATGGGTATTCGATTTGCGAGCAGGATAGTGTATGAGAGAAAAGGTTGATATATAGTGGATTAACAAAAATCAGGACAAGGCAACGAAGCCGCAGACATTACAAATAGTACGGAACCGATTCACTTGGTGCTTCAGCACCTTAGAGAATCGTTCTCTTTGAGCTAAGGCGAGGCAACGCCGTACTGGTTTAA
>CAKMQH010000189.1 GCA_927911515.1 uncultured Neisseria sp. | reverse complement strand
GTTTTTTATTCCCTTAATCAATAAAAGGTCTCTGAAAACGAATCCGACCCACGAAAACAGTTTTTCAGACGACCTCCAAACATCTTAAAACCAACCAGAGAACACCATCGCCATGAAACCCTATTCCGCCAATCCCAACCTGACCGAACCGCGCTGGCTGCGCGTGTTGCTGACCGCTGTCGCGCTGGGGTTCCTGCTGCTGATGCTGGTCGTACCGCTTGTCGCCGTGTTTTACGAAGCGCTGAAAGGCGGTTGGGATTTGTACCTGCAATCCCTTACCGATCCCGAAGCGTGGGCGGCGATCAAGCTCACCCTGATTACCGCCGCGGTGGTCGTTCCCGTCAATGCCGTATTGGGCGTGGCGATGGCGTGGCTGCTGACCCGTTTCGACTTCCGCGGCAAGCAGTTGCTGACCACCCTGCTCGATTTGCCGTTTTCCGTATCGCCCGTGGTGGCCGGTTTAATGTTCGTCTTATTGTTCGGCGCGCACACGGCATTGGGCGGCTGGCTGGAAGCGCAAGGCATACAGATTATCTTCGCCATCCCCGGCATTATTTTGGCGACGCTGTTCGTTACCTTTCCCTTTGTCGCGCGCGAAATCATCCCGCTGATGCAGGCGCAGGGCGACAGCGAAGAACAGGCCGCGCTGATACTCGGCGCCAGCGGCTGGCAGATGTTTTGGCGCGTTACCCTGCCCAACATCAAATGGGCGCTGCTCTACGGCATCATCCTCACCAACGCCCGCGCGATGGGCGAGTTCGGCGCGGTCAGCGTGGTATCGGGACACATAAGAGGCGAAACCAATACCATCCCGCTTTTGGTCGAAATTTTCTACAACGAATACAACTTCACCGGCGCATTCGCCCTCTCCGGCGTATTGGCACTTTTAGCACTGGCGACACTGGCGGTGCAGAACATCATCACAAAATTACAAGATAAAAAACTCGCCGCCGCCGAAAGGAACGCAGCATGAGCATCACCATCCAAAACCTAAACAAACACTTCGGCAGTTTCCACGCGCTGAAAAACATCAACCTCAACGTCCCTACCGGCAAACTCGTTTCCCTGCTCGGCCCTTCCGGCTGCGGCAAAACCACGCTCCTGCGCATCATCGCCGGACTGGAAAACGCCGACGGCGGCAATATCCTGTTTGACGGGCAAGACGTAACCGCCAAACACGTGCGCGAGCGTAAGGTTGGTTTCGTGTTCCAACACTACGCCCTCTTCCGCCACATGAACGTGTTTGACAACGTCGCCTTCGGTTTGACCGTATTGCCCAAGTCCGAACGCCCGTCCAAAGAACAAATCCGCGCCAAAGTCGAAGAATTGCTCAAACTCGTGCAGCTCTCCCACCTCGCCAAATCCTATCCGCACCAGCTCTCCGGCGGCCAACGCCAACGCATCGCCCTCGCCCGCGCCCTCGCGGTCGAACCCAAACTCCTGCTCCTGGACGAACCCTTCGGCGCGCTGGATGCCAAAGTGCGCAAAGAATTGCGCACCTGGTTGCGCGACATCCATCACAACCTAGGCGTAACCAGCATCCTTGTTACCCACGACCAAGAAGAAGCCCTTGAAGTTTCCGACGAAATCGTCGTCATGAACCACGGCAAAATCGAGCAAACCGGCAGTGCCGAAGCCATTTACCGCAAACCCGAAAACGCCTTCGTTACCGAATTTCTCGGCGAAACCGACGCATTTGAAGGCAGAATCGAAAAAGGCATCTGGCACTACAACGGCTTCGCGTGGAAATTGGACGCGCACTACAAATGGCAGGAACAAACCGCCACCGGCTACATCCGCCCGCACGAATGGCAGATCGCCGCCGAACACGAAACCCCGATGATCCGCGCCGAAATCAAAAAAATCCACGCTGTCGGCGCACTGACGCACGTTTTGGTGAAACACGGCAAACAAGACGTACACATCACGCTGGCAGGCAGCGACGCGTCAAGGCTGGACTTGTCTGTAGGGCGGGAATTGGCATTGGTGCCGAAACAGGTTTATGTGTTTTCGCAGAACGAGTTGATTGAATATTTGATTTAATGGAGGAAAAAAGCAAAGGTCGTCTGAAATTTTGAATTGCATAGATGGAGAGTTTTTTTGCGGTGTTGAAGATGAGGTTTCTATCATACAGGTAATTGCCGGTGGACGAATTGATGAAACAGGTAGATGATTATATAAATGAATACAATTGGGAGCGTTGCAATTTAAAATTGAAAAACTGAGTCCTGTCTCATACAGAACCCAGCTTACACAGAGTGCCTGAGTAGGATTTCATGAATATCCAAGATTTGAAGGAAACTTGATGTATTGTAATATTTGCTCATCTGATTATGATTTTATAAATTTTTTAAATACTTTTATTACAGAGAATGAATTACTTGTTTATGATCCTATAAATGAAAGATGGGTTAAGCATATTGATGAAAGACCGAATATAGAAAGCTCATTTATATATGATATTGCTGCTTATAAAACAGAAAATACAAAAAAGAAACCTACACATTTTGAGAGATTTTTATCAGTTCATAAATATAGTGAAACTGATTCAAAAATATACTGCGGTGTAATTTCATGTGTTAATGATGATGAATTTACACAAAAAATGCTTTTGAAACTAAAACGAAAAGCCAGCGAGAATTTTAATAAAGGCATGAAATGGCGAGATGAAAAATTAAATACTAAAACCCAACAGATTATTGAAGAGTTATTTTTGGTCAAAATCCCTAGAACACGATAAAAAATATTTTTCATCCGGTAATGGAATTGATCAAATCATTCCTGTTTAATCCAAAAAATTGCAACTTGAATCAAAATACAATAGCTAAAAAGTTCGCCTAGAATTAAATTTCAGGATGGAGAAATATTATTGTTGAGGAAAAAATGTTAGATAAAATTAAATTAAAAATCAAAAAAATTCAGAGTGGCAATTATGTCATTACTAAAAAATTTGAAAAACTAACTTTCAATCCAATCATAGACAAAGATGCTATTCAACAATTTGAATATGTTAATAATATTATCCTCCCTGAAGATTATAAAGAGTTTATACAAATCATTGGAAATGGAGGAGCCGGCCCTGGTTAATGCTGATAATTTAGATGTCTTAAGAGGAAATTATTTTTCAACAGAACATATTTAGCGGTTCGATTTGTTTATGTAATTTAGGGGCGGTGAGCTGTTTTTACTTGTCGTGACAGGATCGGAAGCTGGTAATGTTTGGTATGACGGACGGGGTAATTATGGTGGAATTTTTCCATATTCATACAAGGAAAAAGAAAGAGTTGGTTTCTTAGAATGGTATGATATTTGGCTTACTGAAATCCTAGATGAAATACCTATCGTAGAAAGATATTTTTTAATAATAAATGCAGACCTATGTGGTGTAGTAGCTGTAGCTTAGATTGAGATAAAAACAAACATCAAGGTCGTCTGAAAATTTTTTCAGACGACCTTTCCTATGTTAACTTACACAAGGCAGCAAAAAGCCTTGAAATTGTTATATTTCAAGAGACCTTTGTAAAATTCCCCTCTTCCCCTTCACCCCCAACAGCCAAAACCCAAACACAGGTTTTTCGGCTGTTTTCATGCCAAATATCCCCGTTTTTCTCCCCAGATGCCCCATAATAAGGCATCCGAGCCGCCTTTTAGGCGCCAACAGGCACACTTAGCCT
>CAKMQH010000188.1 GCA_927911515.1 uncultured Neisseria sp. | reverse complement strand
TTGTCCTGATTTAAAGTTAATCCACTATATAAATTTCAGACGACCTTGTTCCGTCAAAATCACATTTCGCGTTTTTCATCCTAAAATTTCAATTTCTCAATCAATATCGCCTGCAAGCTGTATCAGCTTGTCAAACTTTTGCCTGATATACGGCATTTGATACATAAAGGTCGTCTGAAACATCTTTTCAGACGACCTTTGCCGTTTCCATTAAAATACCGTATTCCCCATTTTTCAGACGACCTCTCCCTATGTTTCCCGACCAATCCGCCCCCAACCTGCTGCAAGGCTTGAACCCCGAACAACTCTCCGCTGTAACCTGGCCGCCGCAATCCGCCCTTGTGTTGGCGGGCGCGGGCAGCGGCAAAACGCGCGTGCTGACCACGCGCATCGCATGGCTTTTGCAAACCGGTCAGGCAAGCGTACACAGCATCATGGCGGTAACGTTTACCAACAAAGCCGCCAAAGAAATGCAAACCCGACTTGGCGCGATGATTCCCATCAACGTCCGCGCCATGTGGCTCGGCACATTCCACGGTCTCTGCCACCGCTTCCTACGGCTGCACCACCGCGACGCCGGCCTGCCGTCTTCCTTTCAAATCCTCGACAGCGGCGACCAGCTTTCCCTCATCAAGCGTCTGCTCAAAAGCCTCAACATCGCCGAAGAAATCATCGCGCCGCGTTCGCTGCAAGGCTTTATCAATGCGCAAAAAGAATCCGGCTTGCGCGCTTCCGTGTTGAGCGCGCCCGACCCGCACACAAGCCGCATGATTGAATGCTACGCCGAATACGACAAAATCTGCCAACGCGAAGGCGTGGTCGATTTCGCCGAGCTTATGCTCCGCAGCTACGAAATGCTGCAAAGCAACGAAATCCTGCGCCAGCACTACCAAAACCGCTTCAATCACATTCTGGTCGACGAGTTCCAAGACACCAACAAACTGCAATACGCCTGGCTCAAACTCATGGCGGGCGGCAACGCGGCGGTATTTGCCGTCGGCGACGACGACCAAAGCATCTACCGTTTCCGCGGCGCGAACGTCGGCAACATGACCGCGCTGATGGAAGAGTTCCACATCGACGCGCCCGTCAAACTCGAACAAAAACTACCGCTCCGTCGGCAACATCCTCGCCGCCGCCAACGCCGTTATCGAAAACAACGACGAACGCCTCGGCAAAAACCTGCGTACCGACGCCGAAGCAGGCGACAAAATCCGCTACTACTCCGCCTTTACCGACCTCGAAGAAGCACAATTCATCGTTGACGAAACCAAAGCTCTCGAGCGCGAAGGCTGGGATTTGGACGAAATCGCCGTCCTCTACCGCAGCAACGCCCAATCCCGCGTCATCGAACAAAGCCTGTTCCGCAGCGGGATCCCCTACAAAATCTACGGCGGCTTGCGCTTTTACGAACGCCAAGAAATCAAACACGCACTCGCTTACCTGCGCCTTGCCGTCAATCCCGACGACGACAACGCCCTCTTGCGCGTCATCAACTTCCCGCCGCGCGGCATCGGCGCGCGCACCGTCGAAAACCTTCAGACGGCCTCAAGCGAACAAGGCATCACCCTATGGCAGGCAGCCTGCAACGCCGGCGCAAAAGCCGCCAAAGTCGCCGCCTTCGTCCGCCTGATTGAAGCACTGCGCAACCAAGTCGGACAAATGCCCCTGCCCGAAATCATCGTCGGCATCCTCAAAGACAGCGGCCTGACCGAACACTATAAAACCCAAAAAGGCGACAACCAAGACCGCCTCGACAACCTCGACGAACTCGTCAACGCCGCCATCGAGTTCAAACCTGAAGACAGCAACTTTGAAATCCTGCCTGAAAACATTTCAGACGACCCCGCCTTCCCCATCCTCGCCTTCCTCAGCAACGCCGCCCTCGAATCCGGTGAAAACCAAGCAGGCGCGGGCGAAAAAGCCGTCCAACTCATGACCGTCCACGCCGCCAAAGGCTTGGAATTTAACGCCGTCTTCCTCACCGGCATGGAAGAAGGCCGCTTCCCCAGCGAATACTCCCTCGCCGAACGCGGCGGCCTCGAAGAGGAACGCCGCCTCATGTACGTCGCCATCACCCGTGCCCGCAAACGCCTCTATATCACCATGGCGCAGCAGCGCATGCTGCACGGACAAACCCAATTCGGCATCGTCTCCCCGCTTCGTCGAAGAAAATCCCCCCCGAAGTATTGCACTACCTGTCCGTCAAAAAAAACTGCCTACGACAGCTACGGCAGCCCGCGCCAAACCGCCGCCCCAAAAGACAAAATCATCGACGACTACAAACAGCCCCAAACCTACGCAGGCTTCCGCATCGGACAAAACGTCCGCCACGCCAAATTCGGCACCGGCGTCATCATCGATGCTGTAGACAAAGGCGAATCCGCCCGCCTGACCATCAACTTCGGCAAACAGGGCGTAAAAGAGCTGGATACCAAGTTTGCAAAATTGGAAGAGATGTAGAAGGGAGATGGCAGAGGTCGTATGAAACCCGTAGTGTGGGCTTTGCCCACAAGAGAATATAGATAACGCAAAAACAGATGGAACAGGATATGATATATACAATAATACTATTTGAAACGACCGCTTTTATCGAGTCAAAAATTCTGTTTATCAGCTTTAAGAAATTATAATTTGAATAAAAGAGAGTAAGTCATGGGAAATAATATGAAGATGGACCAAGAAACACTTGCATCTGTATTAAGAAATCATGAATTATGGCTTAAAAGTCAAGGTGCACGTGGGGAAAGAGCTGATTTATCTGAAAAGGATTTGAGAGGTGCTAATTTATCTCTCGAAGACTTGAGTTATGCTGATTTAAGTAAGGCAGATTTACGTGGTGCAAATTTATGGGGGAGTAATTTAATGGTGCAGATTTGAGTGAGGCAGATTTAAGTGGAGTTAATTTACTTGGAGTAAATTTAGGAGGAGCAAAATTACATGGGACAGTGTTGATTGGAGCGGAGATAGATAATCAGTTTTTGGAAAATTTTAGATTACCTACAAAGAACCTGCAAAGTAGGCTTCAATCTTCGGAAACAACCATCCGAAGTTTGGAAGAACGATTGGAGCAAGCTCAATCTGAGACGGTAAAAAATGATGAGGAAATCACAAAACTCAATGAACAGCTTAA
>CAKMQH010000187.1 GCA_927911515.1 uncultured Neisseria sp. | reverse complement strand
GAGTTTGCTTAACCCGTCGAGCAGGAAGGGATACAGCGTAACCGACACACAATAAGGCTTGAGGCTGGTTTCGTCGTGCACATAAATCTCATGTGCCTCAATCTGGCGGATGTATTCGTCGGCGACGGATTGGTCGAAAATTTCGGCGATTTTGCGCGACACTTGGGCACGGTTAATCTGCACGAAAAAGTCTTTCATGATTTCCGCTTCCATCGTGGCGATGTTTTTCTGGGTAACGTTGGCGTTGGCGTCCATTTTCGAGCCGTCCGCCGCGTTTTGCGCGCTGATGTAGTCGTGCATGAATTGCAGTTTGCCGTTTAACTGTTCGGGATGCAGCCGAATCATGTTAATTCCTCCTGTGTGGGTTGGATAAAAAGCCTCAGACCGTCTGAAAAGCTGCCGCCTGCGGCTGGGTTGTAATCGGGATGATTTTGGGTGCGGGTTTGTCTTTGATAAACAAGCGGTTCAACACCTCGCCCGTGCGCAAATCAATAAACTTCTGATTGGTCGTCGGGCTGTCCAAGCCGCCCAGCTCCATCTGCCAGCGACCGGTTTTCAGATACGTCAGATAAGGCAGGATGCCGTCTGAAACCGCTTCCAGCTCCTCACGCTCCAAACCGGTGTACAAACAGGCTTTCAAACCCGCCTGCGTCACGATGCCCAACATTTTCTGCAAGACTTCCGGCTGCCATTCCCCGCCCATAAACAACACGCAGCTAATCAGCCCGCGATAGCGTTTCAGACGACCTCTCAAATAATCCTCGGTCAATTCCGTGCCGACACCCTCTTTCCACGCATCGGCACTGTGACATCCTTTGCAGCGCAGCGGGCAGCCGGAAAACAGAAACGCCAGCGACACTTCGCCCGGCACTTCCTGCCATACGATTTGCTCGATTGTGAATTTCAGCGCTGACATGACTTGCCATCCATAAATACAATATATGGTGCAAATTAAATCATAAGAACACAATATATGGTATTTTTATTTAACAATGCAACAAACCGACACGATAGCTTTTGATAATCCACTATATTAAAAATTCAAATCAAAGAGCAGCTTAAATATAAAAAAGCCGTACTCGGAAACACGCTTCGCATTTCCCAATACGGCTTTTACGCCATCATACTTTTTTAAAATTTACATCCTTTTCTTATAGTACGACCTTGTCCAGATAGAGAAAAACCAAAAAAGATAAGTAAACTCCGTAATAACAAAAGCCATTAACAATCCATTCCTTCCTAATGACCAAAGGTCGTCTGAAAATCCTCTTCCCGGCTTTTCAGACGACCTCCCGCAATCTGAAACCGAAGCGAAAAGTGTTACAATAGCCGTTTTATTTTAGCCGCTTAAGGCAGTCCGACCATGTGTAACCACCATCATCAAAACGACAGCAAAACTCCCCGTTCAGAAGCCCGCGACAACGACACCATCCGCATCCGCGGCGCGCGTACACATAATTTGAAAAATGTCGATTTGGACATTCCGCGCCACAAACTCGTGGTGGTAACAGGATTGTCAGGCAGCGGCAAATCGTCGCTGGCGTTTGATACGCTGTATGCCGAAGGCCAACGCCGTTATGTCGAAAGCCTTTCCGCCTATGCCCGTCAATTTTTGCAGATGATGGACAAACCCGATGTCGATTTAATCGAAGGCCTGTCGCCTGCGATTTCCATCGAGCAGAAATCCACCAGCCACAACCCGCGTTCTACCGTCGGTACGGTAACGGAAATCCACGACTACCTGCGCCTTTTGTACGCACGCGTCGGCACACCCTACTGCCCCGAACACAAGCTGCCGCTGTCGAGCCAAACCGTATCGCAGATGGTCGATGCCGTCTTGAAGCTGCCGGAAAACACACGCGTGATGATTCTGGCGCCGGCGGTGCGCGAGCGTAAGGGTGAGTTTGTCGATTTCTTTGCCGACTTGCAGGCACAGGGTTTTGCGCGGGTACGCGTGGACGGCGAGGTCTATCAGCTTGACGAAGTGCCGAAGCTGGAAAAAACATCAAGCACAATATCGACGTGGTCATCGACCGCGTGAAAGTGAAGGCGGACATCAAGCAGCGGCTGGCGGAAAGTTTTGAAACCGCGCTGCGCCACGGCAACGAGCGCGCGCTGGCGATGGAGATGGACAGCGGCGAAGAACATTGGTTTTCGGCGCGTTTCGCCTGCCCCGTGTGTTCGTACAGCCTGCCCGAATTAGAGCCGCGCCTCTTTTCGTTCAACAACCCGATGGGGTCCTGCCCGACTTGCGACGGCTTGGGCAACACCAATTTCTTCGACCCCGAAAAAGTGGTCGCGCATCCCGAATTATCGCTGGCAACCGGCGCGATTGACGGCTGGGACAAGCGCAACCAGTTCTATTTCCAAATGATTCAATCATTGGCGCGGCATTACGGTTTCGATGTGCAGGCTGCTTGGGAAACGCTACCTGAAAAAGTCAAAAAAGTCGTGTTGCACGGCTCAGGCAAAGAAGTCATTGATTTCACTTACCTATCCGAACGCGGCACCACCTTCAACCGCAGCCACGCCTTCGAAGGCATCATCCCCAATCTCGAACGCCGATACCGCGAAACCGACAGCGAAACCGTGCGCGAAAAACTGCGCGAATACCAAAACCACCGCGCCTGCCCAAGCTGCGGCGGCGCACGTTTGCGCAAAGAAGCCCGCTACGTTTACGTCAGCGGCGAACCTTTGCACGAAGTCTCCGCCTGGCCGCTCACCAAAACCCACCAATTCTTTGAAACGCTGGATTTGGACGGCAACAAAAAACAAATCGCCGAAAAAATCCTCAAAGAAATCACCGAGCGGCTCGGCTTTTTGATTAACGTCGGGCTGGATTACCTGAATCTCTCCCGCTCCGCCGAAACCCTTTCCGGCGGCGAAGCCCAACGTATCCGCCTCGCCAGCCAAATCGGCAGCGGCCTGACCGGCGTAATGTACGTTTTGGACGAACCCTCCATCGGCCTGCACCAGCGCGACAATGACCGCCTGCTCGCCACCCTCAAACGCCTGCGCGATTTGGGCAACAGCGTGATTGTGGTCGAACACGACGAAGACGCCATCCGCGAAGCCGATTTCGTCGTCGATATGGGCCCCGGCGCGGGCGAACACGGCGGTAACGTACTGATTGCCGACACGCCCGAAAACGTCGCCAAATGCGAAAAATCCGTTACCGGACAATACCTCAGCGGCAAAAAATCCATTGCCGTGCCGTCTGAACGCACGCCCGTCAATCCCGACCGAATGCTCGTCCTCAAAGGCGCGCGCGGCAACAACCTCAAAAAACGTTACCCTCGAACTGCCGCTCGGTTTGATTACCTGCATCACCGGCGTATCCGGCAGCGGCAAGTCCACCCTGATTAACGACACCCTCGCCAAAATTCACCGCCCGCGAAACTCAACCGCGCCCAAGAAGAACCCGCTCCATACGACGACATCCACGGCCTCGAACACCTCGACAAAGTCATCAACGTCGACCAATCCCCCATCGGCCGCACCCCGCGCTCCAACCCCGCCACCTACACCGGCCTGTTCACCCCCATCCGCGAACTCTTCGCCGGCGTACCCCTCTCGCGCGAACGCGGCTACAACGTCGGCAGATTCTCCTTCAACGTCAAAGGCGGCCGCTGCGAAGCCTGCCAAGGCGACGGCGTGATTAAAGTCGAAATGCACTTCCTGCCCGACGTGTACGTCCCCTGCGAAGTCTGCCACGGCAAACGCTACAACCGCGAAACCCTCGAAATCCAATACAAAGGCAAAAACATCAGCCAAGTCCTCGACATGACCGTCGAAGAAGCCCGCGAATTCTTCGACGCCGTCCCCACCGTATCGCGCAAACTGCAAACCCTGATGGACGTAGGCCTCGGCTACATCCGCCTTGGCCAATCCGCCACCACCCTCTCCGGCGGCGAAGCCCAGCGCGTCAAACTCGCCTTGGAACTCTCCAAACGCGACACCGGCAGAACACTCTATATCCTCGACGAACCCACCACCGGCCTGCACTTCGCCGACATCGCCCTGCTACTGGAAGTCATAGGTCGTCTGAAAGGCAAAGGCAACTCGATAGTGATTATCGAGCATAATCTTGACGTTATAAAAACGGCTGATTATATTGTGGACTTAGGACCGGAAGGTGGTGATGGAGGTGGGAGGATTATTGCGGAAGGAAGCCCCGAGGAAGTGGTGAAGGCTGGGGGGAGTTATACGGGGAAGTATTTGAAAGAAATAATTTTGATTTAAACTAGAAAATTTATGAAAGATATCTAAAATGCAAATTAATTTTTTTAAAGCCTACAAGGTTTATGACTATTGCAATTATGAATGGAAATTTCATCAACAGCTAAATTTTATTACTGGGATTAATGGTAGCGGCAAAACAAATGCTATCAAATTGATACAAGCTATGCTTAAATTAGATTTAGAAGTTTTAATTACCATACCATTTGAAGCTGCTGAAATTGAAATACAACATAATAAAACATATTGTTTAAAAATTAGCAAGCCAAAGAACAATAACCGTACAATTATTAAATTTGATCTAAATGGGGAGAAATATGAATATACTGATGATGCTTTTATGTTAATAAAATTTGATAATGATTTGAATAGCAGTTATTTGGAGCATGAGTCTTTAAACTTTATCAGAGAGCTCCCTCCTCTGTTTCATGAGTATTTAAAAGTTAAAAATACACTATTTCTAGGATTAGAGCGAAACTAGTTATATTAGTGAAAATTTTGAATCAGATAATTTTATAAGCACCCAAAGAAGCATAAAAAATATATTAGCATCAAGAAAAAA
>CAKMQH010000186.1 GCA_927911515.1 uncultured Neisseria sp. | reverse complement strand
CTTTAAACCGTACGGCGTTGCCTCGCCTTGCCGTACTATCTGTACTGTCTGCGGCTTCGTCGCCTTGTCCTGATTTAAATTTAATCCACTATATTTTGGATGGATATTGGCACTTTTAGAAAGCCAATAGACTAAAGGTCGTCTGAAAACCCTGTTTTCAGACGACCTTTTACATCGGCAAGGATAAACAAATATGCAGCAATGTTTGCTTCTTGTCTAATCCGATGAACTAGCCTGCCAGTTGCGGGAAAATGGATTTCAATCCGGCGACAATGATTTCTACGGAAACGGCGGCAAGCATCATGCCCATGATGCGGTTGAGGATGGTCAACCCTGTTGCGCCCAGTTTTTTGCTGATTCGTCCTGCAACAACGAGGATGGCGTAGCAAATCAGGCTGACAAGGAAGCCTGCGGCGAGGATCAAAGCAATATCGCTGTAATTTTTGGCGGCTGAGGCGTAGATGATAACGGTGGAGATACCGCCCGGTCCGATGGTAATGGGGATGGCGACGGGAACGACGGCGATGGCTTTGGCGTTTTTCTGGATGTGTTGCACGACGCCTTCTTCCTTATCTCCACCGATATTTTGTTTGGCGGGGTTATCGTTGCCGTTCATCATGGAAATAGCGATGAGCAAGACCAAAATACCGCCGCCGACTTGGAAAGAGCCGACGCTGATGCCCAATATTTTCAACAACATTCCGCCCATCAATGTGAAGACGGTAATGACGATGAAGACGGCAAGCGCGGCGGTGCGGGCGATGCGGCGTTTTTCTTTGGTGCTGTGATCCTGTGTCAAATCGAGGTAAATCGAAAGCGCGCTGAACGGGTTAATCAGTACAAGGAAGGCAACCAAAAGTTTGCCAATTTCTACACCTAATTCCATTTTTCATTCCCTTATTTGTTTTTTGTAGAGACGTTTACATCCGCTTTGTCGTTGAATGCGTAGCGGCGTTTGGTTTTATGTTCGCTGGAAATCCCCATCAGTAGCGCAAGTACGATCATGATGGAGAGGGTTGCCGTACCTCCGTAGCTGACCAAAGGCAGCGGTACGCCGACAACGGGCAAAATGCCGCTCACCATGCCCATGTTCACAAAGGCATAACAGAAAAAGGTCATGGTCAATGCGCCGGAAAGCGTACGGCTGTAAAGCGATTGGGCTTTGGCGGCAATCAGCAGTCCGCGCGTCAGAATAACGAAATAAACCAGCAGCAGCAAGATGTTGCCGATCAAACCGAATTCTTCGCCATACACGGCAAAAATGAAGTCGGTCGTGGACTCGGGAATGTAATCCAAATGCGTTTGTGTGCCGTTGAGCCAGCCTTTCCCCAAACGCGCCCGAACCGATGGCAATCATGGACTGAATGATATGGTAGCCTGCGCCCAAAGGGTCCTGCGTCGGGTCAAACAGCGTCAGAACGCGGGTTTTCTGATAGTCGTGCATCCCGTAGTTCCACAAAAGCGGCAATGCAGCAACAAAGGCGACGATGGCGGCAAAGATGACTTTCCACGGTAGGCCTGCGAAAAAGACGATGAAAATACCCGATGCCATAATCAAAACCGCCGTACCCAAGTCAGGCTGTTTCAAAATCAGCGCAACGGGGATAAGGATTAAAAGCATGGCGATGATGTAGTGAAACCATTTCAGACGACCTTCGTGCCGTTGGAATACCAAGCAACGGTCATGGGCAGGACGATTTTCATGATTTCGGACGGCTGGATGCGTGTGAAACCCAGCTCCAGCCAGCGCGTAGAGCCATTGACGGTAACGCCTGCAACCTCGACGGCGACAAGCAGCAACACGCCAATCAGGTACATCGGCAGCGCAACCTTTGCGGCATCACGCGGTTTGAAGGAAGCGACAAACCAGAGGAGCGCAAAGCCCGTTACGGTGTGCATGGTTTTGTGTTCAAGCTGTCCGAAATCCTGCCCGTCCGCCGAATAGAGCAAAAACAGGCTCATGATGTAGATGGCGAGCATGGGGAAAAACAGCCACGGGTCTATCGGGGCGGATACGATGCGCTTGATTTTCGCCCACATTCCGACCGTTTCATTCATGATTTGCTTCCTCCTGTTTCAGACCGTAGGCTTTTTGGAATATGGTCGGCGGTTGGGGTTGTGTGCGGTGTTGTTGCGGCTCGGGCATTCCGCCTGCATCGGGGTCGTCTGAAAACTGCTGTGGCTTGACGTTGAGCATATAAAAGTCGGTTAAGCTGCGGGCAAGCGGTGCGGCGTATGCACCCCAGCCGCCGTTTTCCAAAATCACGGCGATAGCGATTTCAGGTTTTTCCAAGGGGGCAAACGAGATAAACCACGCATGGTCGCGGTGTTGCTCGCGCAAGGCTGCGGCGTTGTAACGACCGCCCTGCTTGATTTGCACAACCTGTGCCGTACCCGTTTTGCCGCCCATGCTGTAAGCCAAACCGCCGCCGATGCGGTGTGCCGTACCGCCCGGTTTCAAGACTTTCTCCATCGCCTGTTTGACGTATTCGAAATTGTCTTGTTTGAACGGGATTTTGTATTCGGGATTGGGATTGATACGTGTGATTTTGCGTTTGTCGAAATCCAACAACTCTTTCACCAAATGCGGCTGATAAACTACGCCGTTATTGGCGAGCGAAGCGGTGGCGTGTGCCATTTGCAGCGGGGTGTAGGCATTGTAACCCTGCCCGATGCTGACCGAGACCATCTCGCCTGCCCGCCATTCTTTGGCGGTAGGATCAGATGATTTGGCAAAGCGTTTCGCCTTCCATTCACGACTGGGCAAAACGCCCGTATATTCGCTGGGCAGGTCGATGCCGGTTTTCTACCGAACCCGAATTGCGCTAAATACGGCGACGCTTTGTCTATGCCCATTTCGTAGCCCAAGCGGTAGAAAAAAGTATCGGACGACACCTGTATCGCCTTGCTCAAATTCGCCGAACCGTGACCGCTGCGTACGGAATCTCGGAAGACGTGGCGGCTGCCGGGAATGCTCCACGCTCCGGGCGCAGGGACAACCGTCGTTTGGGTAATTTTGCCGCTTTCCAGTAAAGCCATGCCCATAAACGGCTTAAACGTTGAGCCTGGCGGATACAGACCTTGCGTTACGCGGTTGACCAACGGCTTTTTCCAGTCATCATTCAAGGCTTTCCACGTTTCGCTGTCGATGCCGTCGATAAAGAGGTTGGGATCGAAAGATGGTTTGGAAACGAATGCCAACACCGTACCGTCTTGCGGATTGATGGCAACAATCGCCCCGCGCCTGTCTCCCAATATTTTATCCGCCTCTTGTTGCATGCGGATGTCCATGCCCAAACGCAAAGTTTGCCCCATGCGTGAGGGTACGTTTTTCAAGACGCGCACAATATTGCCGTAAGCGTCTTTTTCCACTTCTTGATAGCCGGGCGCGCCATGAAGCTGCGGTTCATAATATTTTTCCAGCCCCGATTTGCCGATGTGGGTGCTGCCGCGATAGAGCGCAGTCAAGCCTTCTTCTTCCAAAATTTCCTGATCTTTGTCGCTGATGCGTCCGATATAACCTAAAAAGTGTGAAGTCAGCTTGCCATAAGGATACTCGCGGAAAGTGCGCGAATTGACTTCTACGCCTTTAAATTCATTCAGATGCACGGACAATTTCGCCGCTTCTTCATCTGTCAGGCGCAGCTTGAGCGGGATGTTTTCAAATTTGCGGTAGCTTTCGCGATATTTGTAAAAAACGTTTCAAATCAGTAGGCGTAATATCGACATACTTCCGCAGTGATTCGATGACATCTTCCATCTTGCCTTCAATGCGGCTGGGGATGACTTCCAGAGAAAACACGGGATAGTTTTTTGCCAACGGTACGCCGTTGACATCTACGATTTCGCCGCGAACGGGCGGGGTTGGAATTAATGTGATGCGGTTGCTGGATGCCTGTCCGGAAAAATCGTCATGCCGAAACACCTGCAAATAGACAAACCGCGCCACCAATGCGGCAAACAAAACCACAATCAGGATAAACGCCACCAGCAGACGCAATAAAGAATCGGCTTGCGCCGCCTTTGCAGTCTGTGTTTTACCGCTACCGCCATTTTTCAGACGACGTTTCATAGTATTCAGTATGGACATGGTTTCACGTTATCTGTTGGCGCGATAAAAATTGGTCAGTACCAGCATCAACTGGCTCAAGAAAGGCCAAAGCAGCGCACCGGTCAAAGGCGCAATAAAACTTTGCCAAGTGATGATTTGGTTGTTGAGAAACAGGCGCGCCGCCACCAATACCGCCTGATGGCAGAACAAAGCTGCCAATACCGCCCCAATCTGCATGATGTGGCCGTAGAGCATAATTTGACGGCGCGTGTTCAATACGAAATACACCATGACCGTATAAGACAATGCGTGCAGCCCCAAAGTCGCTGCCGTTGCGGCATCGACTATCAAGCCGAGTAAAAACGCAATGCCCATGCCGACACGTTGGGGATGGTGCATCGACCAATAAAGCAGCATCAGCGCGGTCAGTTCCGGCAACCAGAAAAAACCATCAAAGGGAAAAGGCATGAAATCGACAAGCATGGTTACGGCAAAACTTGCCGCAATCACGCCGACAGGCATGGCACGGTAGGAATCGTCAAAATCGTTCATGAATGATTTATTGAGAAGAATGGGAAGAAGACAGAACCAAAACAAAGCGGCTGCGGCGCAAGGCGGCAAACGGGGTCAGTTCTGTGTCGTAATAAGGCGTACCGGACGCGCGGACGACTTTATCCACGCGCGCTACGGGGATACCTGCCGGATAAATGCCGTCCAAACCGGAGGTAATCAAAACATCCTGCGGCTTCAAATCCGATCCCGTCGGGAAATAGCGCAAATCCAAGCCCACGCCGTTGCCGTAACTGAGATTGCGTTCGCCCGTACGCTCAACGGCAACAGGAACGATACTTTGCGCAGCCGACATCAATTCGACTTCCGCGCTGTTGACATGAACTAGGGTAACGCGTCCGATTAAGCCGTTTTGATCAATAACGGCATCGCCTGCCCCTACCCCTTCGCCACTGCCTTTATTGATAATCAGACGCTCCGACAGCGGATCTTTGCCAGTGGACAACACTTCCGCTCCTATGACATTACGTATGCCGTTTTGCTGCAAACCATATAGCTTTTTCAGCTCCTGCAATTCGCTCAGATTGACTTTATCGCGTTGAAGTTGGATTTTCAGACGACCATTTTCTTCTAAAAGCAAACGGTTTTGTTCCAATAGCTCGGTTTGCGATTGAGATTGGTTGGAAATATATTGATACAGACGTACCGGCTGGTTTGCCAACCATTGCACCGGATAAAGAATCTCCGCCGCCGCAGTACGGACGGGCTGCATCAGGTCGAAACGACCGTCCGCCACCATAATGCCGGCACCCAATAAAAAGATACGCAATAAAAACGAGGCAACAGCTTTTGGCCCTTTGCCTCGTCAAACCGTAAAGAAGAATGTTCCATTTCAGCCTGCCTTACGGGTTATCTACAAAAACGGCATTCCATTTGCCAATATAATCCAAGGCTTTGCCTGCGCCATAAGCCACACAGTTCAAAGGCTGGTCAGCAATGCCGACAGGCAGTCCCGTCGCATCTGCCAAAACCGTATCCATACCGTGCAACAGTGCGCCGCCTCCCGTCAGCATAATACCCCTGTCGGCAATATCACCCGCTAATTCCGGTGATACTTGCTCCAATGCAAGGCGTACGGCACGGATAATCTGATTAATCGTTTCGCTCAGAGCTTCGCGCACTTCCTCAGAAGTAACAGCCAACGATTTTGGGGTTCCTTCCGCCAAGTCTCGACCTTTAATCCGCATTGCGGTTTCCGTTGCAAAGCCATAGGCAGAGCCGATCGTTTTTTTCAACTCTTCAGCCGTTGCTTCACCAATCAGTACACCGCGATGACGACGCAAATAATGCACGATGCTTTTATCAAATTCATCACCGGCAGCGCGGACGGATGCGGAGTAAGCCATACCACTCAAAGACAAAATACCGATTTCCGTTGTGCCGCCGCCAATATCCACTACCATTGAGCCGACAGTATCCTCAACCGGCAGACCCGCACCCAAAGCAGCCGCCATCGGCTCCTCAATCAAATGAACAGATGACGCCCCTGCCGCAAATGCAGAATCCAAAATCGCTTTGCGTTCAACCTGAGTCGCACCACCCGGCACGCAGATCACTACGCGCGGAGGTACGACTGAATTACCTTCCGTGGCCTTTTTAATCAGCATGCTTAGCATACGCTCGGCAATCGTAAAATCAGCAATCACCCCGTCCTGCATAGGACGGACGATTTCAATATTGCGCGGCGCGCGCCCCTGCATTTTCTTGGCTTCCGTACCCACTGCGATAATCTTGCTTTTACCGCCCGTACCCGATTGAACCGCCACCACAGACGGCTCGTCCAAAACAATGCCTTTACCGCGCACATAAATCAACGTGTTCGCCGTACCCAAATCAATGGCGATATCGTTGGAGAAAAAACGGGATAAAAAACGAAACATAAAATACCTGAATATCGGCCCAGCACCGATTTTATTTAATTGTTATTCAAAATATTAAAAACATGGGAACAACGCCTTTTCAGACGACCTCCCCACTTCCCGTATGAAACGCATGGCGAAATCACACGCCGTTTGAGTAGTTTTCGGTTATAATTCCTCGTTTGATCGAAGAAGAATGCAATGATACCCCAAATAAGGGGGTGCCTGCTATCAGACAAGGATTTTTTATGGCTTTAAGCTTAACCGATGTGGAAAAAATTGCCAAACTCTCACGCCTTTCACTGACCGAGGAAGAAAAAGGCAAAACCCTCTCAGAATTAAACGACATTTTCGCTATGGTCGAAAAGATGCAGAGCGTGAATACCGACGGTATCGAGCCGATGGCACACCCCCACGAAGCCGCCCTGCGCCTGCGTGAGGATAAAGTTACCGAAACCGACCATGCCGCCGAATATCAAGCCGTTGCACCTGAAGTGCGCAACCGCCTGTATATCGTGCCTCAGGTAATTGAAGAATAATTTTCAGACGACCTACTAAAAATAGTACGCAGTGGAAACTCGAGTAATAACTGCTAATTTTTATATTGGCAGTCTACACTTGGTGTATTCATATACCCCACTTGCACTACAAATTAGGAGAATTACGTTTTGGAACTTATTACAACTCCGAAAAAATTAAGTGATAAATTTATCAAACTAACTGAGAAATATACAAAAATTGCTTTTGCAATAGCTTGGGCTTCAGCAGATCATCCTGCTTTCAACGCTCTGTTGAAACACAGAAATAAAATCCAACATTCAACTATCGGCTTACATTTCTACCAAACAGATCCTAAAGTTTTAGAGGAATTTAAAGGGCATGAAAACATTGGATTTATCCAACAGACTGATGGCGTATTTCATCCCAAGCTATATTTATTTTGGAACGCATCGAACGATTGGGCATTACTTTCAGGTAGTGCAAACTTTACTAAAGGCGCATTTGCTGGTAGCAATCAAGAGACCATGATCTTAATACAGGGAGGGTCTGATGACGTCTTCAAAGATCTAATTCATTTTTTAAAAGATGAGTGTTTTAATAAAGCAGAAAAAATTAGTAATGATGAAATTGATCGCTATCGAGTACTTCATCAAGAACGAAAAACTCAAATCAATACATTATCTAACCATTATACAGATACTCAGAAAAAAAACAGTGGGAATGAAACAAAATATTCTATCCACTAAAAATATTGACGTATTCTTGGGATGATTATTTCAAAACAATCCAACAAGATGAAAATCATCAATTTGAAGATCGATTAGCGCTGCTAGATTATTCAAAACAAAATTTTCAGGATAATTCTAGCTTTCTTGCTATTGAATTAGAGGATCGAAAACTTATTTCAGGTCTACCTAATATTGCTAATTCAAAAACAGAGCGATTAGATCATGGTTGGTTTGGTAGCACCCATAGTAATGGCAAATTTCGGAGCCTTATTAATAATGGTAATCAAAAAGTTGCCGAGGCTATTGACAAAATCCCTTTAACAGGCAAGGTCAGTAAAGAAGATTTTTTGGCATATTACCAACTTTTCCAAAAAATTGGTTATAAGAATCCAATAGGTGTTTCTACACGATTATTGGCTATGAAAAGACCTGATTTATTCTTTTGCTTTAATGGAGCAAACCAAAAAGGCATATGTGAAGAATTAGGTTTATCTCAACATCTAGATGCCGAACGCTATTGGGATGAAATTTTACTGCGCATTTATGATACTCCTTGGTTTAATAGTTCCAAACCAGGCGAACCAACTGAGCAGCAAGCATGGTCAGGTAGAGTTGCCTTAATCGACTGTATCTATTACGAACCGAAGAATAAAAAATAATGCTTGTTCATTTCTTAATTTGATCAACTAATTATTGACTATTTACTGGATTTATAAACTCATGGTGAAATACACCCTCAAACAAGCCAGCCAACTGCTGCAATCCAAACAAATCTCCGCCGTCGAACTGGCAACAGAATATCTTGCCGCCATTGCTGCGCAAAACCCGGCAATCAACGGCTACATCACCCTTGACCAAGACAAAACACTTGCCGAAGCCCGTGCCGCCGACGCGCGCATCGCGCAAGGTAACGCCTCTGCGCTTACCGGCGTACCCATTGCCTATAAAGATATTTTCTGCCAAACAGGCTGGCGCAGCGCGTGCAGTTCCAAAATGTTGGACAATTTCGTTTCCCCCTACACTGCCACCGTCGTACAAAACCTGCTTAATGAAGGTATGGTAACGCTCGGCCGTACCAACATGGACGAGTTTGCTATGGGCTCGACCAATGAAACCTCGTTCTACGGCGCGACTAAAAATCCGTGGAATCTTGAGCACGTCCCAGGCGGTTCATCCGGCGGCTCCGCAGCGGTCGTTGCCGCACGTCTTGCTCCTGTCGCCCTCGGTTCCGATACCGGCGGCTCTATCCGTCAGCCTGCTTCACACTGCGGCATCACCGGCATCAAACCTACCTACGGCACGGTTTCCCGCTTCGGCATGGTTGCCTACGCGTCCAGTTTCGACCAAGCAGGCCCAATGGCGCAAACTGCCGAAGACTGCGCGATTTTGCTCAATGCGATGGCGAGCTTCGACGAGCGCGATTCCACCAGCTTGGAACGCAGCAAAGAAGACTACACCCGCGATTTGGACAAACCGCTCAAAGGCATGAAAATCGGTCTGCCTAAGGAATATTTCGGCGAAGGCGCGGATGCCGATGTACAGGCTGCTTTGCAAAGCGTCATCAACCTCTTAAAAGCGCAAGGTGCGGAAACCATTGAAGTTTCCCTGCCGCAAACCGCCCTGTCCATCCCCGCTTACTACGTCCTCGCTTCCGCCGAAGCCAGCACCAACCTTTCCCGCTACGACGGCGTACGCTACGGCCACCGCGCCGCGCAATTCGGCGACCTTGAAGAAATGTACAGCAACACCCGCGCCGAAGGTTTCGGTAGCGAAGTCAAACGCCGCATCATGATCGGTACTTATGTGTTGTCGCACGGTTACTACGACGCCTATTACCTGAAAGCCCAAAACTGCGCCGCCTTGTTTCTAATGATTTTCAGACGGCATTCGCGCAATGTGATTTCATCCTCGCCCCAACTGCGCCCACCGCCGCCCCCAAACTCGGCAGCGACATCCACGATCCCGTGCAGATGTACCTTTCCGACATCTACACCATCGCTGTAAATTTGGCAGGTTTGCCAGCCCTGACCCTGCCCGCAGGTTTCAGTAGCAGCGGACTACCCATCGGCGTGCAATTTATCGGCAACCACTTCTCCGAAGCTAAAATCCTTGGCGCAGCGCATCAAGTGCAGTTGGCGAGCGATTGGCATACAAAAACCCCTGATGGAAAAGCATAATGCCGGAGCTGTTTGTTTTTCCTGATGTCAAAACAGGCAGAGAATGCGCCGAAATTTCAAATCTAGCATTAAAGAAGATTTACTAACAGTCGAAAGGCTGTTCTGACAGAAGAACGGCGCAATACTCGACGACGGCTACTGATATTTGGCACAACACCTCCGTGAAAAGACTTGAAGGAAATTGAAAGCAAAAAGCGTTCGATGTACTACATTACCAAATGTTAGATGATATGACAGCCAAAATGCAGGCTTGCTAGAAACACAATTAAGTAGATATTTCAAATGGTATCCTTTGCTCTTTACAGGTAAATAAACATATGGATCTTTACTCTCCCGAACAAAATACCCTTAAAAGTTTAGGTATTTCAGAAGTACAAATTCAAGAGTTAATTGCAAACAATCCTCAAATTCTTGGTTTGGGTGATATTGTTTTATTGGATAAAGAACGCAGACAAAACAACGCGGGAAGATTGGATTTACTTCTGCAACACATTGAGACTAAAAAACGTTTTGAGGTAGAAATCCAACTTGGCAAAATTGATGAAAGCCATATTATCCGTACAATCGAATATTGGGATATAGAACGGAAAAGATACCCGCAATATAAACATACTGCTGTTATCGTCGCAGAAGAAGTAAGCGCAAGATTTTTTAATATTATCCAATTATTAAATGGGAATATTCCTTTGGTTGCATTAAAAATTTCTGCATTTAAATTTGAAAATAAAATAGCCATTACTTTTACCAAAGTATTAGATGAAGTAGAACTTGGTTTAGTAGATGACGATGAAGATAAAGCTGAAGTAACAGATATCGATTACTGGAAACAGCGCGCCTCACCTGCGACGATAAAATTATTTAATGAAATTTTCGGTCTGGTACAGGAAATAGAGCCTTCAGCAACACCAAAATTTAACAAACACTACATCGGCACGGCATTACGTGGTGGTGTAGTTCGTAATTTTGTCTTTTTCCGTCCACGAAAAAGTGTAGTTCAAGTAGAAATCAAGCTGGAAAGAACAGATGAACTAGATTCTGAGATTAATGAACTATTCGATTCCTCATATGATTCTAACTATCGAATCCAAATAACAACGGATTTTTCTGAAGAACAAAAGATTTTACTTAAAAAATTTAATTACTTTAGCAAAAGATCAGTTAAATAAGTAAAGCTCAAATCCTTTTTTGATTTTATCATTTAAATATTGAAAGAACCTCTTATGACTTGGGAAACTGTAATCGGCTTGGAAATCCACGTCCAGCTCAACACCCAATCCAAAATCTTCAGCGGCGCATCAACCGCATTCGGTGCGGAACCCAATGCGCACGCCAGCGTGGTGGAATGCGCGCTGCCGGGCGTACTGCCGGTAATGAACCGAGAAGTCGTTGAAAAAGCCATCAAATTAGGCTTGGCGTTGGATGCGAAAATCAACCAGAAAAAACGTGTTCGACCGCAAAAACTACTTTTACCCCGACTTGCCCAAAGGCTATCAAATCAGCCAATTGGATTTGCCGATTGTTGAACACGGCAAATTGGAAATCGTGGTTGGCGACGATGTGAAAACCATCAACGTCACCCGCGCGCACATGGAAGAAGACGCGGGCAAATCCGTGCATGAGGGCTTGAACGGTGCAACCGGTATCGACCTGAACCGTGCCGGCACGCCGCTGTTGGAAGTCGTATCGGAACCCGAAATGCGCTCCGCCGCCGAAGCCGTTGCCTACGCCAAAGCCTTGCACAGCTTGGTAACATGGCTGGACATCTGCGACGGCAACATGGCGGAAGGTTCGTTCCGCGTCGATGCCAACGTATCCGTGCGTCCGAAGGGCCAAGCGGAATTCGGCACGCGCCGCGAGATTAAAAACCTCAATTCTTTCCGCTTCTTGGAGCAGGCGATTAATTACGAAGTAGAAGCGCAAATCGAGATTTGGAAGACGGCGGAAAAGTACAGCAGGCAACTATGCTGTTCGACCCGGAAAAAGGCGAAACCCGCGTGATGCGTTTGAAAGAAGACGCGCATGACTACCGCTACTTCCCCGACCCCGATTTGCTGCCCGTCATCATTTCAGACGACCGGTTGCAAAAAGCCAAAGTAGAAATGCCCGAGCTGCCAAAAGAAATGGCGGCGCGTTTCGTGGCGGATTATGGCGTGAGCGACTACGACGCGCGCCTGCTCACCGCCAGCCGCGTGCAGGCTGCCTATTTTGAAGAAGCCGCCAAAGCCAGCGGACAAGGCAAGCTGACTGCTAACTGGATGAACGGCGAACTCGCTGCCACGCTGAACAAAGAAGGCATGGAACTTGCCGACAGCCCGATTACCGCCCCACGCCTCGCCGCTCTGGTAGGCAAAATCGCCGACGGCACATTAAGCAGCAAATTGGCGAAAAAAGCCTTTGAAGCCATGTGGCAGAACCTGAAGCCTCCATTGCCGAAATCATCGAAAAACACGGCTTGCAGCAAATGACCGATACCGGCGCGATTGAAGCGATGGTAGACGGAGTGCTGGCAAACAATGCAAAAGCCGTGGAACAATTCAAATCCGGCAACGAAAAAGCCCTGAATGCGATCGTGGGACAAGTGATGAAGGCTAGTAAAGGCAAAGCGAATCCCGCACAAGTTCAAGAACTGATTAAAGCCAAACTGGCTTAATCCGTTATCACACAGGTCGTCTGAAAGCAAAGTTCCAACGAAGGTAAAACGGAAAACAAGCTTTCAGACGACCTTTTAACTTAATCCATTCAAACCACACCAAGCCATGACCCACACCATTACCCTACCCGACCAAACCACCTTTACCGCCAACGACGGCGAAACAGTTTTAGTTGCCGCCTCCCGTCAAAACCTCAATCTGCCCCATTCCTGCAAAAGCGGTGCCTGCGGGCAATGCAAAGCCGAACTGGTGAGAGGCGATATTCAAATGGGCGAACACTCTGAACAGGCCTTATCCGAAGCAGAAAAAGCCCAAGGCAAGATTTTGATGTGCTGCACCACCGCGCAAAGCGATATCAGCATCAACATTCCCGGCTACAACGCCAATGCCCTCCCCGTCCGCACCCTGCCCGCCCGTATCGAAAGCATTGTTTTCAAACACGATGCCGCCCTCTTGAAACTTGCGCTGCCCAAAGCTCCGCCGTTTGCCTTCTACGCCGGGCAATACATTGATTTACTGCTGCCGGGCAACGTCAGCCGCAGCTACTCCATCGCCAATTCGCCCGACCAAGAAGGCATTTTGGAACTGCACATCCGCAGGCGCGAAAATGGCGTCTGCTCGGAAATGATTTTCGGCAGCGAACCCAAAGTCAAAGAAAAAGGCATCGTCCGCATCAAAGGCCCGCTCGGTTCGTTTACCTTGCTAGAAGACAGTGACAAACCGATCATCCTGCTAGCAACCGGTACAGGCTATGCCCCCATCCGAAGCATCCTGCTCGACCTTATCCGCCAAGACAGCAGCCGCGCCGTCCATCTTTACTGGGGTGCACGTCATCAAGATGATTTGTACGCCCTCGAAGAAGCGCAAGAGCTGACAGGTCGTCTGAAAAACGCCTGCTTCACTCCCGTCCTTTCAAAGGCCGATGAGGGCTGGCAAGGCGAAAAGGGTACGTCCAAACCGCCGCCCAGAAGAATTATCCCGACTTGAGCGGCTACGAAGTTTATGCCTGCGGCTCCGTCTCCATGATCGAAAGCGCGAAATCCGTGTTGACCGCGCAATGCAGCCTGCCTGAAACAGCCTTCTATTCGGATGCGTTTTCGCCGGCGCAATAAATATATCCGTGCAAATCTAATCCTGCCGCAACCGCAAAAGTGTTGGAAACAGAGTTGTCTTAAAAAATAATGTGCCGATGTCGTCGAACAAGTTTTCAGACGACCTCGACACATTATTTCGTAAAAGGTCTCTGAAAACGAATTTAGCAAGCTGAACTGCACCCCAAAAGTTGGATATCCCCTCCAACTCACAAGGTGCAGTTCAGTATCCGTTCCGTTTTCAGACGACCCTTAGGGTTTTATTCAAGCTTTCGATCCGAACATGGTATCCAAGATTTCGCCCAATGCCGTGCGGCGGTTTTTTCGGGTCTCCACCGCCATCCGCCATTGTTCTTCATTTCCCCAAAAAACGAAGCGTTCGCGTGCGCGGGTGATGGCGGTGTAAAGCAGCGCATTGTTTAAGCCCGACAGCGCGTCATCTCCACTCTGCTCTATTTTCCCCGACGGCGGCAGCAGCCACACTTCCCGATATTCCGAACCTTGGCTTTTATGCACGGTCATGGCGAACGCGGATTCAAACTGCGGCAGACGGCTGATGGCGATTTTTTTGAAACCGTCCGCATTCGGGAAATACGCCGCCAAACCATTTGCCGATTCTGCGTCGGGCATAATCAGCCCGATGTCGCCGTTGAACACTTCCAGCGTATAGTCGTTGCGCGCAATCATGATGATTTGTCCCGCGAACCACGGCGTATCCGTGCCCGCCCGATGTTTGCGTTGCAGATAACGGCAATACTCTTCGTTGAACGCCTCCGCGTCCTGCCGCCATGCCGCCAAAACGACCACATCCGCCGCGTGTCCGAACGCCAGCGCCACATCGTTTTTATCGACTGCCTGCCAGTATTTTTCGTGTTTGCGGTAAAGCAGCTCCGCCTGCTGTTTCAGACGACCTTCGCGGATTTCCAGCTCGTCGGGGAACAAGGCAAACTGCGCCCAACCTTCCCCGCTCTTACCCGACACAACCGCCCTAGCCAAACAACCGATGCCGCTGTCTGCGCCGAAACGGTGGCTGACCGTCAGTTGCGCGACGTTTTGCGACAAAGCCGGCGGATTTTCCTCCACGGGGAAACCGTGTTCCGGCAGATAAATACCCAGCTGCTCCGCCGTATCCTTATCCAAAACCGTCTGTCTCGACAACGCCGCCAATACCGCGCCGACGCCGACCGAAGGCAGCTGGAACTCGTCTCCCAAAAAAATCACGCGGCAACCCGACGGAATCGCACGCAGCAAGTAAAGCAGCAAGGAAACATCCAACATCGAAGCCTCATCCACCACCAAGACATCCAAAGGCAGCGGACGGTTGCCGTCAAACACAGGCAGCATTTGCGGCGGGCGCAGTTTCAAAAGGCGGTGAACCGTCTGCCCTTCCAGCGCGGACAAATGATTACGCACCGCATCCGGCATCTCGAAACCGTCCACCGCCCGATGCAGCGCGCGCGCCATATGCGCCGCCGCCTTGCCCGTCGGCGCGGCAAGCGCGATACGCGGCAGGCGCGTGGAAGAGTTGGTGCAAATCAGCCCCAAAAGTTTTGCCACCGTCGTCGTCTTGCCCGTACCCGGCCCGCCCGTAATCAGCATAAACGTCTGAAGCAAAGCAAGCCCCGCCGCATCCCGCTGGCCTTCGCTTCCTTTATCGGCAAACCAGCAAGACAAGTTTTGCGATGCGCTCATCCAATCCACAGGCTCGACTTCCGCTTCTGCCAAACGCTCGATTTCAGCCGCCAAATCATGCTCGAGCTGCCACATCCGCCCCAAAAACAACTTTCTGCCCTGCAATACCAATGGCGACGCGCCCTGCCCGACTGTCGGCGCCAATCCCGCCAATTCCTCCGCCTCGCCCTCATCCAGCCAAACAAACGAATGCCCGTTCTGCAAAGCAGCAAACAGCCGCAACACATAAGGCGTCAGTACCGCAGCATGCTCCGGTACGCAACGCTCCAGCAAATGCCCGGCCGCTTGAGCGGCGGCAAGGTTCAAATCATCGGCGGTATTCTCAGCCATTTTCGTTTCCCGTATTGAAAAAAGGTCGTCTGAAAACTGTTTTCAGACGGCCTTCTTTTGTTGACCGCTATTTGCCTTCATCCAGAAGGGATAAGGGCTGCTGTGCCTTGCGCAATTCTTCCACTTCGTCCAGCAGGCGCATAATCAGGCCGAGTGCGGGAATGCCGGCATCAAAGTCGCGGCTCAGACGCTGGGCGCGGCGGATGCGGGCGAGTTGGAAGCCGCTGTACAAAGTTTGTTCCGGCCTGCCGTTTACGCTGATGATTTCTTCCTCTATCAGCTCCAGCAGCCAATCGCGGCGGCAGCGGCTGGCAGCGAGGATTTCTTCGAAAGTCAGGGTAATGTCGGTGTGTTGCGTCATGGTTTGTCCTTTCAATTTGATGCGCTTTTGCCGTCAAAGTGGGCGGCAAGCTGCGCCCATGCGGCGCGGTCGGCTTCGCTTTCGGCCTTGGGAACGCTGATGCGGATGTTGAGGTACAAATCGCCCGCTTCTTTGGCCGGAATGCCTTTGCCTTTCAGGCGTATGCTTTTACCGTTTTGGCTGTTGGCGGGCAGGTTGACCTGCAAACGTCCCGCTGCGGTGGGAACGATGATTTTGCCACCCAATACGGCTTCCCAAGGCTTGACGTCTATGGTCTGGTATACGTCTTTTTTGTTTTTAACGTATAAATCGGGTTTGTCGTGGAACTTGATTTTCAGATACAAATCGCCGTTTGCGCCGCCGTTGTGGCCGGGCAGGCCCTGTCCCGCCAAACGGATTTGCTGGCCTTCGGTAATGCCTTTGGGAATTTTGACGTTTAAGGTTTTGGTCTGATAACCGACGCGGCCGTATTCGTCCACGGTCGGTACGTTCAGGTTCAGCGAACGCTCCGCGCCGACATAAGCGGCGTAAATATCGATACTCAGTTCGGCATGCTGGTCTTCGCCTTTAATCGGGCCGTCCGGCCTTGCGTGTGCATGTCTCTGACTGCGGCCGAAGCCGGCAAACAAATCTTCAAAATTGAAATCGCCCGCACCGAAAGGTTCGCCGCCGCGGTATTCGTAGTGAAAGCCGCCGGATTGCGCACCGCCGAACGGATTGCCGCCTGCGCTGCGGCCGTAGGGGTTGGCCAGCAATTCGTCGTATTCGGCACGCTTTTCACGGTCGGATAAGGTTTCGTAGGCGGTGTTGATTTCGGCGGTGCGCTCGGCGGCGTCAGGTTCTTTGCTGACGTCGGGATGGTATTTGCGTACCAGTTTGCGGTAGGCCTTTTTTAATGGTGTCGGCGTCGGCGGTTTTGTCCACGCCGAGAATTTCGTAATAGGTTTTTTTCTGCCATATCGTTCTTCCGTCTTTATCATGTTAATCATTATGCCGTATTTGCTATTTATAAGGGCGGAAGGCATAGATTCAATACTCTAGGCGCACAAATAAACGGTTAAGGCAGGTAAGCATCAAAAAGGTCGTCTGAAAACGGAAATCCGGTTTTCAGAGACCTGTATTATATAGTGAAATCAATCGGCAACAGTTACAAGGCGGAAGTTGTTCAAATCCCATAGCCGTTTGGACAGTTTTCAGGGATTTTAAAAGCCAGCTGGAACATACAGGAGCGTTTCTATTCCATAGTCGGCCTTGTAAGCTTTTTACCTAATGCCCTTCTCTTCAGTTATCAAAACCTCCGTATTTAGATACAGAAATTTCTAAAATACTGCCCCCTTTACGGTAACGCCGAGTTTGATTCGGTGCTCTACCTTTACCCGGATAAATTCCTGTTCCTATTTCCATTCTAAAGTCGAAATGTTTCGGGTGGCGGGTAAATATTGCGTATTCACGAGATTCGATTTCCGACATTATGATTTTTTTTGACTTTACCCAGTTTGGCTTCTGCATCTTTGATCTTCATGCCCGGATGTACCCCCGAAACCGTGTGACAGGCGGGAGAATAGGTGCTCAAAGAATCAATTTTTTTTATGGAGTTTTATAGGAGAATCAGGATTGTCGTCTCCATCTTGCAAAGCGATAACCATAACGTCTTTAGACAGCGTAATGGCAACATACGCCACACCTTCGGCATCACTTGTTCTCTCCATTTTCGCCTTCGGGAATTTCTGTTTTACCTGCTTTAAGCTCTGCCCTAATTTAATTCCTGCGATGCTGTCTTTTTGAATCAAACATTCGGCAGCGGCCGGCATGGCGAGACCCAAAATCAACGCGCTCATGATCCCGATTTTGTGCAACATGGTTACTTTCCTGTTTAATAAAAATAGGATATTAACATATCAATATATCTATATGGCAAGAATATCATTTCAGACGACTTATTGTTATAGTGGATTAATTTAAATCAGGACAAGGCGACGAAGCCGCAGAAAGTACAGATAGTACGGAACCGATTCACTTGGTGCTTCAGCACCTTAGAGAATCCTTCTCTTTGAGCTAAGGCGAGGCAACGCCGTACTGGTTTAAAGTTAATCCACTATATTTTTCCAACATCAAATCTTTTGCTAAAAAAGGTCGTCTGAAATCAAGGCATTCCCCATTTCAGACGACCTTTTTACCTTATCGACGGTAATGCCGAATCAACTTTCCGTCTTCGGATCCGGTAGCAAGAAGTTCAATACGATTGCCAAAATGGCGCACAAACCGACGCCGGCAAAACTCAACGTACCGACATGAACCGCCATGCCGCCGACGCCAACTGTCAGAACCGAGCTGACAATCACCAGATTTTTCGGTTGCATCAAATCCACTTTCGCATCCACCAACGTTTTAATGCCCAAAGAAGCAATCGTGCCGAACAAAAGCAGCATGATACCGCCCATTACGGGCAGAGGGATGGAAGTGAGGAAAGCATTGAATTTGCCGAAAAACGCCATGGCGATAGCGAAAATCGCCGCCCAAGTCATAATAACCGGATTGCTGTTTTTCGTAATCATCACCGCGCCCGTTACCTCGCCGTAAGTCGTTACCGGCGGACCGCCGATCAAACCTGCCACGCATACACCCAAGCCGTCGCCAGCCAGCGTTTTATCCAAACCCGGGTCTTTGGTGTAGTTGTTGCCCGTTACATTGCCGATTGCCATGATGCCGCCGATGTGTTCGATGGCGGGCGCGATGGCGACGGGCAGCATAAACAGCGCTGCCTGCCAGTTGACTTGCGGTGTTTCAAAATGTGGTACTTCAAACCACGGCGCAGCCGCGATGGTGGTGGTATCTACCAAGCCCATGACCAAAGCCAAAATATAGCCTGCGGCCACGCCGATTAAAATCGGAACCAGTTTCATCATACGGCTGCCGAAAACCGATACAACCACCGTAACGGCAAACGTAAAGCCCGACAAAATCAGCGCATCCGCATAGTCTATTACTTGCTTTCCGCTGGATTTGCCCATTGCCATTTCACTTGCGGCTGCAGCGACAGACAAGCCGATGACCATAATCACAGGCCCGATAACCACAGGCGGCAGCAGCCGGTTGACCGTAGCCAGCCCGCGCCATCTGATCAATCCGGCAAACACGAAATACATAAAACCCGCCGCAAACAGCCCGAACATGGTCGAAGGTAGGCCCCATGTTTTAAGGGAGTAGATAATCGGCGCGATAAAGGCAAAAGAAGAGCCGAGGAAAATCGGCACTTTACGCTTGGTGACTATTTGAAAGAGCAGCGTACCGATGCCCGCCCCTAAAAGTGCCAAGGAAGGATTCAGTTTGGTCAAAAGCGGAACAAGCACCATCGCTCCGAACGCCACAAACAAAATCTGCGCGCCGGAAACCGCCAATTTAAGCTGGTTCATCAAAAAGCCTCGTCAAATCAATTCAAACGGCGGGAATTATACAGTTTCACCCCATAAATGAACATTAATTTACAAATAATCCATTAAATATTCCAAGCCCCTAAAAACAAAACTGAACTGCCCTACTCCTAACCTGCCAAATCTTCATCTGAATTACCCAAACGAAATAATAACAAATAAAGTCAGGTTTATATCCAAGCTCCAATTGACACCAGAGGTCGTCTGAAACGCTTTTTCAGACGACCTCGGTTCTCATTATTAAATAATTATCTATATAATGCCTGCCTGATACGTCCTTTCAGACGACCTCCTACATTATTCTCAGAAAGCCAAAATATGAATACCAAACAAAAAGTCATCGCTATCGACGGGCCCAGTGCCTCGGGAAAAGGGACGGTCGCTTCCCGTGTCGCTCAGGCTTTGGGATTTGATTATCTGGACTCCGGCGCGTTATACCGCCTGACCGCGCTGTATGCGAAGAAGCGGGATGTGGAATGGAGCGATGAAGAGGCGGTTGCCGAGTTGGCAGAAAATCTGCCTGCCCGTTTTGAAGGGTCGCAGGTTTTTTTGGAAGATGAAGACGTTTCAGGACAAATCCGCAGCGAAGCAATCGGTATGGGCGCGTCTGCAGTGGCGCAGTTGCCGAAAGTGCGCGCCGCGCTTTTGCAGCGGCAGCGTGATTTTCTGACCGAAAAAGGGTTGGTTGCCGACGGGCGTGATATGGGTTCGGTTGTTTTCCCCGATGCGACGTTAAAGGTTTTCCTGACCGCAGGTGCGAAAATACGGGCGGAACGTCGCGCCAAACAAATCGGCATTCCGTGCGAAGGCTTGGAATTTGAACGGATTTTGTCGGATATCGAAGCACGCGATGAAGCGGACCGCCGCCGCAGTGTCGCGCCCTTGAAGCAGCTTCCTGACGCAGAGCTTTTGGATACGGGCGGGCTGAGTATCGAAGAAGCTGTAAAAAAAGTGCTTGATTGGTATCATAAAGTTTAAAAATTAGGGTATAATCCCTACGTTTTGTTTCAGACGACCTTTGGAGCATCCGAAGGTCGTCTGAAATGTTTATTTTCAAAGCCTGCCGTGCCAAGGGCGGCAGGCATTCTCCAACCTACCCCGCACCCCTTGGCGGTGTACCGAAAAGAGTATATATGACTATGGAAAATTTTGCCCAGCTGCTGGAAGAAAGCTTTACCCTGCAAGAAATGAACCCGGGTGAAGTGATTACTGCCGAAGTAGTCGGCATCGATCAAAACTTCGTTACCGTAAACGCAGGTCTGAAATCAGAATCTCTGATTGACGTTGCTGAATTCAAAAACGCTCAGGGCGAGATTGAAGTTAAAGTTGGCGATTTCGTTACCGTTACCATGAATCCGTTGAAAACGGCTTCGGCGAAACCAAACTGTCCCGCGAAAAAGCCAAACGTGCTGCCGACTGGATCGCTTTGGAAGAAGCGATGGAAAACGGCGACATCTTGTCCGGCGTTATCAATGGCAAAGTCAAAGGCGGCCTGACCGTCATGATCAACAGCATCCGTGCATTCTTGCCGGGTTCTTTGGTTGACGTACGTCCCGTTAAAGACACTTCCCACTTTGAAGGCAAAGAAATCGAATTCAAAGTCATCAAACTGGACAAAAAACGCAACAACGTCGTGGTTTCCCGTCGCGCCGTTCTGGAAGCTACTTTGGGTGAAGAGCGCAAAGCCCTGCTGGAAAACTTGCAAGAAGGCTCTATCATCAAAGGTATCGTTAAAAACATCACTGACTACGGTGCATTCGTTGACTTGGGCGGTATCGACGGTCTGTTGCACATCACCGACCTGGCATGGCGCCGTGTGAAACACCCGAGCGAAGTTTTGGAAGTTGGTCAAGAAGTAGAAGCCAAAGTCCTGAAATTCGACCAAGACAAACAACGCGTTTCTCTGGGTATGAAACAATTGGGCGAAGATCCTTGGAGCGGTCTGACCCGTCGTTACCCACAAGGTACCCGCCTGTTCGGTAAAGTATCCAACCTGACTGATTACGGTGCGTTCGTTGAAATCGAACAAGGTATCGAAGGTTTGGTACACGTTTCCGAATGGACTGGACCAACAAAAACGTACACCCAAGCAAAGTCGTACAATTGGGCGATGAAGTCGAAGTCATGATTCTGGAAATCGACGAAGACCGCCGCCGTATCTCTTTGGGTATGAAACAATGCCAAGCCAATCCTTGGGAAGAATTTGCTGCCAACCACAACAAAGGCGACAAAATCTCCGGTGCGGTTAAATCCATCACTGACTTCGGCGTATTCGTAGGTCTGCCTGGCGGCATTGACGGTCTGGTTCACCTGTCTGACCTGTCTTGGACTGAAGCCGGCGAAGAAGCTGTACGCAAATACAAAAAAAGGCGAGGAAGTTGAAGCCGTTGTATTGGCAATCGACGTTGACAAAGAGCGCATCTCTTTGGGTATCAAACAGCTGGAAGGCGATCCTTTCGGTAACTTCATCAGCGTAAACGACAAAGGTTCTTTGGTTAAAGGTTCTGTGAAATCTGTTGACGCCAAAGGTGCCGTTGTTGCCCTGTCTGACGAAGTAGAAGGCTACCTGCCTGCTTCCGAATTCGCAGCCGACCGCGTTGAAGACCTGACCACCAAACTGAAAGAAGGTGATGAGGTTGAAGCCGTTATCGTAACCGTCGACCGCAAAAACCGCAGCATCCGCCTGTCTGTTAAAGCTAAAGACGCTAAAGAAAACCGCGAAGCCCTGAATTCAGTCAACGCTGCTGCAACCGCCAGCGCAGGTACTACCAGCCTCGGCGACTTGCTGAAAGCCAAACTGTCCGGCGACCAAGAATAAGGTTGCAGACATGACGAAGTCTGAATTAATGGTTCGTTTGGCAGAAGTTTTTGCCGAGAAAAACGGTAACCAATTGCTGGCAAAAGACGTCGAATACAGCGTAAAGGTTTTGGTTGACACCATGACCCGCTCGCTGGCTCGCGGTCAGCGTATTGAAATCCGTGGTTTCGGCAGCTTCGATTTGAACCATCGCCCGGCCCGTATCGGTCGCAACCCCAAAACCGGCGAACGTGTGGAAGTGCCTGAAAAACACGTTCCTCACTTCAAACCCGGCAAGGAATTGCGCGAACGTGTGGACTTGGCTTTACAAGAAAATGCCAACTAAACCTGAGTGAACGAACGCCGCAGAAATGCGGCGTTTTTTGTCGTCTGAAAATATTGTTCTCTATTGTTTTCGGAATTTGGGTGGAATTTGTAATGGAAAATTCATAGGGTCGTCTGAAATCATCTATAATA
Organism: uncultured Neisseria sp.; assembly: GCA_927911515.1. Lineage (GTDB taxonomy): Bacteria > Pseudomonadota > Gammaproteobacteria > Burkholderiales > Neisseriaceae > Neisseria. Next base: position 22,843 of record CAKMQH010000186.1, on the reverse strand, counting down.
CGTTTCTTTTAATGATTGCCCGTTGATAAAACGTAATTGTCAAACCCAAAAACATAATAAAGGTCAGATATGAGTGATAGAGGTCAACTGTTTATCGCCCCTCCGTTTGAGAACCACAGCCCGCTGACTTGGTATCAGGCGGCAGCGGAACAACCGAACTTCATCCGTGATGAAGCACAAGCGCGTGCGATTGAATATTTGGATCGTTTGTGGACCGAGCTGATGATGTTCAAACGCAAACGTAACCGCTTTCTAGGACGCAGCCTGCGCTCTCCTCAAGTGCCGAAAGGTTTGTATTTTTATGGCGGCGTAGGTCGCGGCAAAAGTTTTTTTGATGGACGCTTTTTTCGGCTGCTTGCCATACCGCCGCAAACGCCGTGTCCACTTTCATGCTTTTATGGCGGAAATCCACAAGCGTTTGAAAGATTTGAAAAGCGAAGCTAATCCCTTAAAAGCAGTAGCTGCCGAGATTGCCAAAGAGACCCGCGTATTGTGTTTTGACGAATTCCACGTCAGCGATATTGCAGATGCGATGATTCTTGGACGCCTGTTGGAAAATTTATTGAGTGAAGGCGTAGTTTTGGTGGCAACTTCCAACTATGCCCCGTCCGAACTTTACCCTCAAGGTCAAAACAGAAGCAGTTTTCTGCCGACCATTGCACTGATTGAATCCAGCCTGACCGTCTTAAATGTTGATGGCGGAGAAGACTACCGTCTGCGTACTTTACGTCCTGCCGAGATTTTCTTCGTTCCCAACAATGAAGAAAACGAGCAAAAATTAGCTGATTTGTTTAAAGAAATGGCGGGAATTTCCGAATTGAACCCCGGCGTCAGCGTGATACACGGGCGCGAAATTCCGCATAAGGCCCAATCCAACCGCGCCATTTGGTTCGATTTCCGCGCTTTATGCTTTGGACCGCGTTCGCAAGCCGATTACCTCTATTTGGCCGAACATTATGAAATGGTGTTCGTATCAGGATTGGAGCGCCTGACTCCGCAGGAAAAAGCCGAAGCGCGCCGCCTTACTTGGCTGATTGATGTACTGTACGATTTCCGAGTGAAACTCTGTGCAACCAGCGCGGTAGGTGTAAACGATATTTATGTCGAGGGCGATTTTGCCGAAGAATTTACCCGCACTGCCAGCCGTATGGTGGAAATGCAATCGGAAGTTTATTTGGAACAGCCGCACCTGACGTTGAAAAAATAAGATTTAGGCAAAGAAAAAAAGAGTAGCTTTTCCCAAAGCAAACTGAAATTTGATAAAATAGCAGTTCATTTTCCTCAACCTCAGACTATTGCACAACGCAATAAAAACAAGGACATAATATGGCTATTGAGCGCACGATCTCCATCGTTAAACCCGATGCTGTAGGTAAAAATGTAATCGGCAAAATTTACAGCCGTTTTGAAGACAATGGCCTGCGTATTGTCGCCGCCAAAATGAAGCACCTCAGCGTGCGCGAAGCCCAAGAGTTTTATGCTGTGCACAAAGAGCGTCCTTTTTACGACAGTTTGGTTGCCTTTATGACCAGCGGCCCTGTCATGATTCAGGTACTGGAAGGTGAAAATGCCGTTGCAAAAAACCGTGAGTTGATGGGCGCAACCAACCCTGCCGAAGCAGCGCCCGGTACGATACGCGCGGATTTTGCCGAATCTCTCAGCGTAAACGCCGTACACGGCTCTGACAGTCTGGAAAACGCAGCAATCGAGATTGCCTACTTCTTCAGCCAAAGCGAAATCTGCCCACGTTAACGATAAATGCCGTTCGAGCGTCCGACCGGTTCGGGCGTTTGGACGGTTTTGTCGATATTGTCTGTCTCAATCTGTTTTCAGACGACCTTTCTAAAATGGGGGTCGTCTGAAAATATGATAGAAGAAGCTTGAGAATAAAAGCTGTTTGCTAAAAAAAAGATTGGGGAAATTTTCCAGACTGTTGCGAAGCTCCCTTCTCCATCAGATTCACAAGACTTATAACCAACGGCAGCCTTTATTCAAAAGCTTTTACCAAGAAATAAACCACATGAAAACCAATCTGCTGAATTACGATTTAAACGGACTGACCCATCATTTTGCCGAGATGGGCGAAAAACCGTTCCGCGCCAAACAAGTCATGCGCTGGATCCACCAAGCTGGCGCGCAAAGTTTCGATGAAATGACCGATTTGGCAAAATCCCTGCGTCTGAAACTCAACGAACAGGCAAGCGTGGATGTGCCCAAACTGATGATGGCGCAAGAATCCGCCGATGGGACGCGTAAATGGCTGTTGGATGTAGGAACGGGCAACGGCGTGGAAACTGTGTTTATCCCCGAGGCAGAACGCGGTACGTTGTGTATTTCCTCGCAAGTCGGCTGCGCATTGGAATGCACCTTCTGTTCTACCGGCCGCCAAGGTTTCAACCGTAATCTGACCGCTGCCGAAATCATCGGGCAATTGTGGTGGGCAAACAAAGCGATGGGCGTTACACCGAAAAACGAACGTGTGATTTCCAATGTGGTCATGATGGGCATGGGCGAGCCGATGGCGAACTTTGATAACGTCATTACTGCATTAAGCATCATGCTGGACGATCATGGCTACGGTCTAAGCCGCCGCCGTGTTACCGTTTCCACATCGGGTATGGTGCCGCAAATGGACAGGCTGCGCGATGCGATGCCTGTTGCGCTGGCAGTGTCCCTTCATGCTTCCAACGACGAAGTGCGTGATCAAATCGTTCCGCTGAATAAAAAATATCCGTTGAAAGAGTTGATGGCGGCATGTCAACGCTATTTAGTCAAAGCACCAAGAGATTTCATTACTTTTGAATATGTTATGTTGGACGGAATCAATGATAAAGCGCAACATGCGCGCGAACTGATTGAACTGGTAAAAGACGTACCGTGCAAATTCAATCTGATTCCGTTCAATCCCTTCCCAAATTCCGGCTACGAACGCTCTACCAATGAAAATATCCGCGTTTTCCGCGATATTTTGCAGCAGGCAGGATTCGTGGTAACCGTCCGCAAAACGCGTGGCGACGATATTGACGCGGCTTGCGGTCAATTGGCAGGACAAGTACAAGATAAAACACGCCGCCAACAAAAATGGCAGCAGATTTTGGTTGAACAACAGAGCTGATTATGAAACTGAACATTTGGCAACCCATTATTTTAACTTTAGTTTTGGGCGCATGCGCGGCCCGAAAGGTCCAAGCAGAGCGGAACGTGCGACACAGGTCGCCAATATCAAAACCCAGTTGGCTATCGAATACATGCGCGGGGGCGATTACCGTCAAGCAACGGTAAGCATTGAAGAGGCATTGAAAGCAGACAGCAGCAATGAAGATGCATGGCTGGTTCGCGCGCAAATTTATCAATATCTCAAAGTGCGCGACAAGGCACAGGAAAGCTTCCAAAAAGCCCTATCTTTGAAACCTGACAATGCGGAAATCAATAATAACTACGGCTGGTTCTTGTGCAGCGAGATGAATAATCCCGCCCAGTCCATCAGTTATTTTGACAAAGCCCTCGCCGATCCGACTTATCCATCCCCATTTATCGCCAACCTCAACAAAGGCATTTGCAGCGCGAAGATGGGCCAATATTCGCTGGCAGAAGCTTATCTCGAACGCTCTTTGGCTGCGCAACCCCAATTCCCGCCTGCGTTTAAAGAATTGGCAAGAACCAAAATGCTGGCAGGCAATTTAAACGAAGCGGACTATTATTTCCGTCAATACCAAAGCAAAGTCGATGTCTTGCAGGCAGATGATTTGCTGCTGGGTTGGAAATTGGCGACTGCTTTGGGCAATAGCCAGGCAGCCTACGAATACGAAGCCCAGTTAAGGGCAAACTTCCCCTACTCGGAACAATTACAGGCAGTAACCACAGGTAAGTAACTACATGGAAAATCAAAAGAAAAACGAATACGACATTCAAGCTGCCAAATCATTGGGTGATGAGCTGGGACAACTCAGACACAAATCAGGTTGGGATATTGACGAAGTAGCGCGACGGTTGAAACTGTCTGCCGAACAAATTGAAGCACTTGAAAAAGGAGACTATTCTTTCTTTTCAGGATTGGTCTTCGTTATGGGCTATCTGCGTTCTTATGCCCGTCTGTTGAAAATCGATGAAGCAACCATTACAGGTCGTCTGAAAGCCATTTCTGCGCCGGAAGAAGACCATGTCTATCTGGTAGATCGCAAACAAAATACCGGCTTAAACTACCAAGATGGTGAAAAAGTCGGCTTTCCCAAATGGGTCTTGGGCGTGGCAGCACTCATCCTGCTTGGCGGCGGTATTTATGTTTGGCAAAGCAAGTCCAATCATGAAAACGAACAACAAGTCGCGCAAAACAGCGATGCAGTACGTAACAGTATGCAGACGCCGGATTTGAAAAAAGAAAATGTTGCCGTTTCCAATATGGCAGAAAACGGCAAACAAGAAATATCCAATGCCGAAAAAGCAGCTTCAAGTGTCGCCGCATCCGAAGCAGCGGCATCCGCACCTGAAGTCAAAGTCGATTCAGACGAGCTTTGGATTAAAGTCCAATACCGAAGCAATCTGATTATCACCGACAAGAAAGGTACCATGATTTTCAGCCGGATCATTCCCGCAGGAAGCGAAAGGCGTTTTAAAGGCGGTGCGCCCTACAATGTCTGGATCGGTATTGCCACAGGTGCACAAGCCAATTATGGCGGGACAACCATCAATCTGGCAGAATACCGGGTTGCCGGTGAAAAATCAGCTTCCTTTGTAGCAGGAAAAAAATAAAGATGAACACCCCCAAACGCCGCCAAACCCATCAAGTACAAATCGATCATCTCACCGTCGGTTCAGATGCTCCCGTTGTCGTGCAATCGATGACCAATACCGACACCGCAGATGCTAAAGCAACCGCCCTGCAAGTCAAAGAATTGAGCGATGCAGGCTCAGAAATGGTGCGCATTACCGTCAACAGCCCGGAAGCCGCCTCCAAAGTTGCCGAAATCCGCCAGCGTTTGGACGACATGGGTTACACCACCCCGCTGATTGGCGACTTCCATTTCAATGGCGAACGTCTGTTGGCAGAATTTCCCGAGTGCGGCAAAGCCTTGTCCAAATACCGCATCAACCCCGGCAATGTCGGCAAAGGCGCAAAAGGTGATGAAAAATTTGCCTATATGATTCGGACTGCCGCCGAAAACGACAAAGCCGTCCGTATCGGCGTCAACTGGGGTTCGCTTGACCAAAGCCTCGCCAAGCGCATGATGGATGCCAATCTGGCGTCCTCATCGCCCAAACCGCCTGAAGAAATCATGAAAGAAGCCTTGATTATTTCGGCGTTGGAATCTGCTGAAAAAGCCGTTTTGTTAGGTTTGCCTGAAAACAAAATCATCTTGTCGTGCAAGGTCAGCGCCGTTCAAGATTTGATTCAGGTTTACCGCGAGTTGGGCAGCCGTTGCCAATATCCGCTCCACTTAGGCTTAACGGAAGCAGGCATGGGCAGCAAAGGCATTGTTGCCTCTACTGCAGCCTTGGCCGTACTGCTCCAAGAAGGTATCGGCGACACCATCCGTATCTCACTTACCCCCGAACCCGGCAGCTCGCGCACGCAGGAAGTCATTGTCGGTCAGGAAATTCTACAAACCATGGGCCTGCGCTCGTTTACCCCCATGGTTACCGCCTGCCCCGGTTGCGGACGCACCACCAGTACAGTCTTCCAAGAGCTCGCTCAAGACGTACAAAATTACCTGCGCCAAAAAATGACCGTATGGCGCACTGTTTACCCCGGCGTAGAATCTTTAAACGTTGCCGTTATGGGCTGCGTTGTTAACGGACCGGGCGAAAGCAAACTGGCAGACATCGGCATCAGCCTGCCCGGAACCGGCGAAACCCCTGTTGCACCGGTTTATGTTGACGGAGAACGCAAAGTGACTTTAAAAGGCGACAACATAGCAGCAGAATTTTTAGAGATTGTCGAAGAATACGTCAAAACCAATTATTGCGAAGGCGGCGCCAAACGCAGTCAAAACCGTATCATCCCGATACAGTCCGCTTGATAGGCATAAACAAAAAAAGGTCGTCTGAAAAATCATTTTCTTTGGTTTTCAGACGACCTTTTATATCAATAATATTCGGAGCAATCAGATATATTGAACCGAAATAATGTCGTATTCACGAACGCCGCCGGGGGCTTGCACTTCGGCGACATCGCCTTCTTCTTTACCGATTAGAGCACGGGCAATGGGAGAGCCGACGTAGATTTTGCCTTCTTTAATGTCCGCTTCGTCTTCGCCTACGATTTGATAGGTAACGTGTTCTTCACTTTCTAAATCTTCCAGCGTTACGGTCGTACCGAAGACGATTTTGCCTTCGGCGTGGATTTCGGCAGGATTGATGATGTGTGCCATGGATAATTTGTGTTCCAGCTCGGAAATACGGCCTTCGATGAAGCCTTGTTTTTCTTTGGCAGCTTCATATTCGGCGTTTTCGGACAAGTCGCCGTGTGAACGGGCTTCGGCGATGGCTTCGATGATTTCAGGGCGGGCGACGCTTTTGAGGCGTTGCAATTCTTGTTTGAGCAATTCTGCGCCGCGTGCGGTCAATGGAATTTTTTGCATGGTTTGTCTTCTCCGCAAAAGCGTTTGGGCTGCTTTTGCCTGGTAAATACGCGGTAAATATAATCCGCAAAATGAAAATAAAAATACAAGCCGCCTAAATCTCGGCGGCTTGTCTGTGTAAGAATGAATGGCGGTATTGTACCAAAATCAGGGGAAACTGCAATGGCAATCGGCTTTTCTCCTGCTTTGGTGTGGTTTTAGTCCAAATGTTCGCTGCTTTGTGCCAAAACGGTACGATTACCGTTGGTTTCGGCAGGCGAGACGATGCCGTCTGCTTCCATTTGGTCAATCAGGCGGGCAGCGCGGTTGTAGCCGATGCGTAATTGACGCTGGATGCCGGAAATGCTGGCTTTACGCGTTTTTAGAACGACGGAGACAGCCTCCTCATACATTGGGTCAACTTCACTGTCGCTACTGCGGCTGATGCCCGGCAGATCGTCGGTTGTGCCGCTCATCAGAATATCGTCAATGTAATCGGGCTCGCCGAATTGTTTCAGATATTCGACCACGCGGTGTACCTCGTCGTCTGAAGCGAATGCGCCGTGAACGCGTTGCGGATAACCTGTGCCGGGCGGTAGGAACAGCATATCGCCTTGTCCGAGCAGGTTTTCCGCGCCCATTTGGTCGAGAATCGTGCGGCTGTCGATTTTGCTAGATACTTGGAAGGCGATGCGTGTCGGGATGTTGGCTTTAATCAGACCTGTGATGACATCGACGCTGGGTCGTTGCGTGGCAAGGATCAAATGGATACCTGCGCGCGGGCTTTTTGTGCGAGACGGGCAATCAGCTCTTCGATTTTCTTGCCTGCGGTCATCATCAAGTCGGCAAACTCGTCAACCACGACTACGATAAACGGCAGTTTTTCCAAAGGTTCGGGATTATCGGGCGTTAGACTGAACGGGTTGGCGATTTTCATACCTTGTGCCGCGGCTTCCATGATTTTTTGATTGAAGCCCGCAAGGTTGCGCACGCCTACATGGCTCATCAGACGATAGCGTTTTTCCATTTCGTTGACGCACCAGTTGAGCGCGTTTGCCGCCAGTTTCATATCGGTAACGACAGGCGCGAGTAGGTGCGGAATGCCTTCGTAAATGCTCAATTCCAGCATTTTCGGGTCAATCATAATCATGCGCACGTCTTCAGGCGTCGCCTTGAAGAGCATGGACAGAATCATGGCATTAACACCGACCGATTTACCCGAACCGGTCGTACCGGCAACCAACAAATGCGGCGCTTTGCCCAAGTCGGTAACGACGGGCTGTCCGGTAATATCCTGACCGAGCGCGAGCGTGAGCTTGGATTTGGATTCGGCAAACGCAGGCGAATTGAAAATTTCGCTCAGGCGTATCATTTGGCGTTTCGGGTTCGGCAGCTCCAAGCCCATACAGGTTTTACCGGGTATGGTTTCGACGACGCGGATAGAGGCAACGCCGAGCGAACGGGCGAGGTCTTTTTCGAGGTTCATGACCGAATTGCCGCGCACGCCGACATCAGGTTCGATTTCGTAACGCGTAATCACCGGACCAGAATAGGAATCCACGACTTTGACTTTGACCTTAAATTCCGCCAGTTTTTCTTCGATGGTGATACTGTTGTTTAACAATTCTTCTTCGGTCTGCGTCGCAGCAGGGTCGAATTGGGGCGGAAGAAGCAAGTCTGTGGTTGGCAAAGGTTGGCTCAGGTCGTCTGAAAATTCGTAAACCGCTTGGGTATCCTCTTCCGAATCCTCATCAAAATCATCAGCAGTATAAGCAGTCGTATGATCGGAATGATGTATCGACTGATGATGTTCAAAAGCAGAAATTTCTGCCTCTTCTATATGGACGGATTCAATTTCAGTGTTGCTCTGCAAATCTTCGCCTGCAAATTCATCTTCAGTTTCGGACTCGCTGATTAAGTAATCATGAATCGAACGGATAGGATTATCGCTGACATGCGCGTTGACTTCGGAAGGGAACGTCGGAATTTCCAAGCCAGAACGTGTCATCTGAGGCTCAAAGATTTCCGGCGCGACAGGCGGCGGCGTAAAGCTGGGCGGCTCCGGAATATCGATTGACGTTGGGATGACAGCAGGCACTTCAGGTGGCTCGACTACGGTTGCCGTAGGAGCAGGCTGCCTTGAAATATAAACGGCTTTTTCTTTTGGCGCAGCGGCAGGTTCGGTACGAATTGTTTTGGGCGGGAACAGCGGTTTGCGTGCAATCGATGGCGCAACCGTTTGCTCAGGTTGGTTGGTTTCTTCCGACGGTTTCATCTGTACGGCAGCAGATTGCTGCTTGCGCGCCAGTTTTTCTGCGGCGGCTTCAGCATGACGAACCGTCCGGCGGCGGCTTGCAGGAATCAGGTTTGCCAAAATTTCATCGTTTTGGATGATTTGCGGCTGAAAATCGCGCACAGGCGCAACGGCGGCGGCAAGGCGTTGGCGGGCTGCCGTACTTCGCGCCAATGTATTTCGGATGTCCGTCACATCAATCTCTGCACGGCTGTCCAGATTATCAACGGCAGGCAAAATGGCTTCGCGTTCCGCCGTGCGCAGCGCGGTTTGCACGGTTTCGATATGCGGCGCACTGGCTTTGGGAATTTGAATGCCGTTAACGCCTGCCATGACACGCTCGCGGATTCGGCGCAGTACGGGATCGTTGAAATCGATAATCTGCAAACCTTTCATCGGCGTAACCGACGCGCGGATAAGCTGGATTTCCTCTTCATCGCTACTCCAATCCTCAGTAGGATGGTTAACGGTCTGTTGCTCTTCCCATTCCTGCAATGCCGCTTCATTGAGCGAACGGGTCGCCTCTTCCAGAGTGATTTCTTCAAAGTTTTCGTATTTAACGATACGGGGAATATATTCAGGCTCTTCAGTTTCGACGAAAGGAACGATATATGGCGCATCTTTTCTTTCGGATGCGTGGTGTTGGCGGGGCTCGGATGATTGAACAGGCTCTGCAGACGGATTTTCAGACGACCCTTTGATATCGGTATCTTGATGATATTCCTGTTTTGCTTCTTGGCTTTCAAAGAAATCCGCTATATCTGGCATACCGGCTTCAGTTTCTTCGTTTTCGACGTTTACCTGTTCTTCTGTTGATTGCTCTTGCTGCGGAGTGTAACGCGCCGCCATCAGGCGCAGGCGCGCGATGGTTTTTCCGTATGCCGCTTTGGCATCTTCCGAAAATTGATGTGGAGAATCAGCATCCTGATCGTGAGGAATATATGTGCCCTCTTGCATGCCACGCTCTAAGCGTGCCAATTCGTGCTGCCAGTCGCGTTCTTGTTTTCTGTGCAGCCAAAATACGCCGCAAATGGCACACAATAAAATGATAATCAGCACAGTCCAAAACATTCGCTGTTTCCCTTGAAATAAACGGCAAAGGTCGTTATTTTAGCGTGTTTCATCACTAAACAAAACAAGTCCGCCGCGAATTTCGTCTGCGGGGTATAATGCAGGTAGTCTGAATATTTACCCTCGGTCTGGTTTCGTATGAATTTTCAAGCCGCATGGTTCTCCAGTTCGACTTTAGCCACTGCTTGGCTGCTGTTGTCCATTCTGCTTCTCGCTTGCGCGCGTCCGGCATGGCGATCCATGCAGAAACACCATTCCGCCTCCATCCTCTCCGCCCTGATACTGACGACCGCATGGTGCCTGAATGCAATGACTGACGAAGGACAGCTTGCGCAAATGAGCTACCACCTGCTTGCCATGAATTTGGTTGCGCTGATGATTGGTGCGCCCGCTGCATTATGGCTGGGTTCGGCTCTGCTTCTCCCTTATCTTCTCTTATTCAACGGCGGCGACGGATATGCCTACCCTGTCAACGCCCTCGCCCTGCTCTTACCGCCGCTTATTGTCAATCAGCTCTCCCGTCGTTTGGTGAACCATCTGCCCGCGAATATTTTTATCTTTATTTTTGTCAACGGATTCATCGCATCCGCCGTAGGCATGATGTTGACCGGACTGGTGTTGGTCAGCGTTTTGGATCTCAGCCATGCCTTTCCGTCATCCGTACTTTGGACTACCGCCCTCCCCATTTTCATCCTGATCGCTTGGGCAGAAGCCTTTCTCAGCGGCATCACTACCGCTATTTTCATCGCACTCAGACCGCAATGGATCAATACTTTTGACGATAGGCGATATTTGAAATCCAGCAATAAAATTTGGTGAACGCTCAAAGGTCGTCTGAAAACCATTTTGCGGCGTTTATAAGCCAACAAATTTGGTTTTCAGACGACCTTTTCTCACATTATCCTTTTAAAATCAGCCATGCAAAAAACAGCCGATACTTTCCCGTATCGGCTGTTGCGTTCACTGCTTCATTCATATTAGCCTTATTGGTGCTTAGGCAGCTCTTTCAAAGTCAGCGGCTGGATGTACCAAATATCGCGGCAGTAGTCGGCGATGGATCGGTCGGATGAGAAGAAGCCCATATTGGCGATGTTAATCAAGGAGGATTTACGCCACGCGACAACATCGCGGTAGTGTTCGTCCGCTTTGTATTGCGTGTCGATGTAGCTGCGGAAATCCGCCATCAGTTGATAGAAATCGCCGTAAGGTTGCAGGACGTCGTTGTAGCGGTTCGGCTCTTCCGGTGAGAACGTGCCGTTGCTGATTTGGTTGACGACGCGGCGCAGGTCGTTGTCGCGCTCGATGTAGCTTAACGGGTCGTAACCGTTACGGCAGATTTCTTCCACTTGCTCGACGGTGTTACCGAAGATGAAACAATTGTCCGCACCGACCTTTTCTAGAATTTCGACGTTTGCGCCGTCCAGCGTACCCATGCAGAGCGCGCCGTTGAGTGCGAATTTCATGTTGCTGGTGCCCGATGCCTCCGTACCTGCCAGTGAGATTTGTTCGTGCAAATCGGCGGCGGGAATGATGATTTGGGCGAGGCTGACGCTGTAATTCGGGATATAGACGACTTTAATCAAATCGCGGATGCGTTCGTCGTTGTTGATGGTTTTCGCTACATCGTTAATCAGGCGGATGATTTTTTTCGCCATGTAGTAGGCGGATGCGGCTTTACCGGAGAAGATGAAGACGCGCGGCTGCCAGTCGAAATCAGGGTTTTCCAAGATTTTGTTGTAGCGGTCGACGATGTGCATCAAATTCAATGCCTGGCGTTTGTATTCGTGGATGCGTTTGATTTGAATGTCAAACAGCGCGTCTGTGTTGACCTTGATGCCCAATTCGGTTTCGATGTATTTGGCGAGGCGTTCTTTGGCGGCTTTTTTCACTGCGCCGAATTCTGCCTGCACGCTTGCATCGTCAACTTTTTCGTTGAGCTTGGTCAGATTGTCCAGATGCAGACGCCAGTCTTGTTCGCCCAAATGTTTATCGAGGAAGCGGGTCAGTTCGGGATTAGCAATGTTGATCCAGCGGCGCGGGGTTACGCCGTTGGTTACGTTGGTAAAGCGTTCGGGGAACACTTTGGCAAAGTCGGCGAAGATGGAAGCCGTCATCAGGTCGGAGTGGATTTTCGCCACGCCGTTGACTTTGTGCGAACCGATGACTGCCAGCCATGCCATGCGGACGCGGCGGCCGTGGGTCTCATCAATGATGGATACGCGGCGGACGAAGTCGTCGTCGAAGTTGCCGATGGCGCGCAGGGCGTTCAGGAAGTAGGCGTTGATTTCAAAGATGATGTCCAAATGGCGCGGCAGCAGGCGGCCCATTAAATCGACCGGCCAAGTTTCCAAGGCTTCGCTCATCAGGGTGTGGTTGGTGTAAGAGAAAATCTTGCAGCACATATTCCATGCTTCGGTCCATGCGATGCCTTCTTCGTCAATCAGGATGCGCATCAGCTCGGGAATCGCCAGCACGGGGTGGGTGTCGTTCAGATGGATGGCGACTTTGTCGGCAAGGTTTTTGATGCTGGGGAAACGGCATTTGTGGCGCGCCACGATGTCTTGTACGGATGCAGAAACCAGGAAATATTCCTGTTTCAGGCGCAGTTCGCGGCCGCTGTCGGTGGAGTCGTTCGGATAGAGGACGCGCGAGATGTTTTCGTCGCTGTTTTGCGCGCGGACGGCGGAAGCGTAATCGCCGCGGTTGAAGTCTGCCAAATCGAAGCGGTTACCGGCGTGTGCCGTCCACAGGCGCAACGGGTTGGCAATATCGCCGCCGTAGCCGGGGATGATTTCATCATATGCCATCGCCGAAATCTCTTCGCTCGGATGCCATTCTTTTTTCTCGCCCATATTGATGACCTGCCCGCCGAAGCTGACGGCATATTGTTTGTTCGGACGGCCGATCTGCCATGCCAAATCTTGGTCGAGCCACAAATCGGGTTTTTCGACTTGCTGACCGTCCACGATTTCTTGTTTGAACATACCGTATTGATAGCGGATGCCGTAGCCCATGGCGGGAATGCGCAAGGTGGCGAGCGAGTCGAGGAAGCAGGCTGCCAAGCGACCCAAACCGCCGTTGCCCAAGCCGGGGTCTTGTTCTTGTTCGCAGACATCGGCGAACTCTTTGCCCAATTGTTTGAACGCCTCTTCAAATTCGGCATAAACGCCTTCGTTAATCAAAGCGTTGACGAAGGCGCGTCCCAACAGAAATTCCATGGAAAGGTAGTAAACCATGCGTTTGCCGTTGTCGATGTGGGCGCGGCGGGTTTGCAGGAAATCTTCGGCAATCAGGTCGCGCGCGGCGAGCATGGCGGCGTTGAGCCATTGGTGTTCGGTCGCCTCTTTCGGATCGACGCCCAAAATGAAAATCAATTTATAGACGATGGACTTGCGGATGGTTTCGGCATCCGGTTTCGGCATGACGTAATCAAAACCTGAAATGGGTTGTTTTTTCTTAGCCATGATAGCCTTTCTCTGTTGAGGATGGGGTGATGAAGCGGGGAATTTATCGGTTTGTATAGTGGATTAACTTTAAACCAGGACGGCGTTACCTCGCCTTGCCGTACTATCTGTACTGTCTGCGGCTTCGTCGCCTTGTCCTGATTTAAATTTAATCCACTATATCTTCTGACGGTCTGGGGTCGTCTGAAAAGCCGTATGTCTTTATTTTCCGTCAAGCAAAGTCAATCAAGTAAATTTATTACTAATCTTCAGCATTATAACTGAGACAGCATGAATAACAGGTTTTTCTCTTAAAAACATCTAACTAGCTAAAAAGTATTACTTATTCGGTGATGCGTTTGTACGATGCAAAACCCAAATACCCATATGTTCGACTGTCAGCTTGCCGTTTTCATTGTAATTAAACTTCTCAGATGGTACGCAAGAAAGCTGCCAACTTCCTTGAGGCAGGTTAAATAACTGTTGACTACGTTTGGCGTTGACCAACAGCAGCCACTCATCGTCCAGTATAATCTGAATGGCTTTAGCGCTGCGATTGTGCCAGCCAAGCTCGCTCATCGGTTCGCCTTCCGCATTAAGCCAGCCGACGCGCTCTTTTTCCCACCAGACGTCATCGCCCAGTAATTTAATTTCTTGACGCAGGCGGATTAACTCGCGCGTATAACCTTGCAATACTTCGTCCGCCCGATGCCAATCCAGCCAAGTAATCGGGTTGTCCTGACAATAACTGTTGTTGTTGCCCTGTTGGCTGTTGCCGAACTCGTCGCCCGCCAGCAGCATCGGCGTACCGTTGGCAAGGAACAGCGAGGCAAGCAAGGCTTTGGCGGTGTAGGAGCGGTCTTCCAAAACCGCCGCATCTTCGGTTTCGCCTTCAATGCCGTGGTTGTAACTGATGTTTTCGTTATGCCCGTCGCGGTTGTCTTCGCCGTTGGCGTGGTTGTGTTTTTCGTTGTAGCTGACCAAATCGTGCAGTGTGAAGCCGTCATGCGCAGTGATGAAATTGATGCTGGCGGAAGGATGGCGGCCACTGTGGTTGAAAATATCAGACGACCCTGCCAGACGTTCGGCAAACGCGCCCAAATTGCCGCTTTCCCACACCCAAAACGCGCGCATATCGTCGCGGAAACGTCCGTTCCACTCGGCAAAAGGCTGCGGGAAATTGCCCAAGTGATAGCCGCCCTCGCCAATGTCCCACGCTTCGACAATCAGTTTGCAACGTGCCAACACGGGGTCTTGGTACACCACCTGAAAAAAGCGTCCGTAAGCCTGAAAATCGGGTTCGCGCCCCAATACCGTTCCCAAGTCGAAGCGGAAACCGTCCACATGAAACTCCTCCGCCCAATAGCGCAGGCTGTCCGCCGCCCAACGGGTTACGTCGCGGCGGACGATGTTCAGCGTATTGCCGCAGCCCGACCAATTTTCATAGCTGCCGTCAGGCTTCAGCCAATACCACAAAGGATTGTCTATGCCGCGCTGGCACAGCATCGGACCTTTTTCATCCTGCTCGGCGGTATGGTTGTATACGACATCCAAATCACTTCCAAACCTGCTTGGTGCAAGGTTTTGACGGCTTGCTTGAACTCCTCCGCCGCGCGTTCGGCATCTGCGGCATAAGACGGCTCGACGGCAAAATGAGAATAAGTGTTGTAGCCCCAATAATTGCTCAAGCCCATTTTTTGCAGGTGGTATTCGTCCAAATGCTGGTGTATCGGCAGCAGCTCGACGGTGGTCACGCCCAAATTTTTCAAATAATCAATCACGCGCGGGTCGGTCAGCGCTTGATACGTTCCCGCGTGCTCCAAATCGGGGAACTGCTTGGTAAACCCTTTCACATGGGCTTCATACACTACCGTCCTGCCCCACGGATGATTCGGACGGCGGTCGTCGCCCCAATCAAAATCATCATCGCCCACCACCACGCTTTTGGGCGCCATCGCCGCATTGTCCCGTCCGTCTTCCGGACGAAACCACGCCATTTCCTCATCATCCCGATAACTCGGCTTACCGTCGATTTTTTTTGAATACGGGTCAATCAACAATTTGTTCGGATTGAAACACGAGCCACCCGGCGCATCAGCGCGTCCGTAAACACGAAAACCATACTGCTGCCCTGCTCCGATCTCCGGCACAAAGCCGTAAAACACTGACCCGCGCCGCGAAGGCATTTCCAAACGGGTTTCCTTTCCCTTGTCAAAGAGACACAGCTCGACTTTTTTCGGCATGGATGGAAAACAGCGCAAAATTCGCCCCTTCCTCAGTCAGCGACACGCCCATCGGATAAGGCGCACCTTCTTCAATGCGCCATGTTTTGGTTTTCATTTTATTTGTCCTGATTTGATGGAAACGCGTTTGGCTGCGTTTCCGGATAGGTATTCTTTTTATAGGGGTGATACTCAAATTGAAAGAGGTCGTCTGAAAAATGAAATCCCGTTTTCAGACGACCTCTTTCAACCATAAATCTTTGTTTTCATATCAAGGCCGTCCGAATCCGTCAGATGCTAATTCGGCAACCTCACCGCCAGCTCGGCGGGCCATGCCCCTTTGTCGTCGGTTTTCACAAAACCGTTGCCCGTCAGCCCGCCTTTCAGCAGACGGTTGTATTTCACCGCCGTCTCGCGCGGCACTTGCAATTTCACTTTAAACATCAGCTTCGCGCGTTCATCGACCGTTTCCACCGACTTGGCGTAAATTGCGCGTCCATCGCGATGAATTTGATTTTGGCGGGGAACACCGCATCAATGCCGTCCAAACGGATACGCGCCTCATCATTGACTTTCAGACGACTTATGCTGTCGGTCGGCAGAAAAATATTCATTGAAACATCGGCAGGATCAAGCAGGCTGACCACTTTCGAACCTGCCGCGACCACGTTGCCCGCTTCCGCAATGGTGTATTCCACCCTGCCCGCTATCGGCGCGCGGATATTCATATCATCGTTGGCGGATGTAGCCGATTTGACTGCTGCCCTCGCCTGTTCCACACCGGCACGTGCTTCCGCTTGAGCAGCGGCACTTTGCGCCACCGTTGCCCGCGCCTCGTCCCGCGCCGCTTCTGCCGCTTTGACCGCTGCAACAGCGCGCTCATAATCCGCCTGACGTTTGGTTACTTCCGATTGCGACACCAGCTGGTCGGCAAGCAATTTGCGCGCATTGTCCAGCTCCATCTTCGCCACGCGCAGCTGCTGCCTGTTCGCGTCCACATTCGCCTGCGCGCGCGCAACCGTCTGCTTCATCTGCGCTTCGGCGGCTTTGGCGCGACCTACCGCCTCTTCTTGCCGCAATTCCGCCGCCCTAGCCTCTTCCAAACGGCTGCTGCTGGTTTCAGACGACAGTTCCGCCAGAATATCGCCCTCATTCACATCCGCGCCCTCTTCCACCAAAACCGCCTTCACCCGCCCCGGATACAGGCTGGCGACATCGATGCGGTTCAGTTCCAGCCGCCCGTTGGATTGCGCGATCCATGCAGGCAAAGTTTCTTTTTGGTTTTGAAGGACATACCACGCACCGCCCGCAACCAGCGCGACGGCAAGAGAAGCAATAACAGCTTTTTTCATGTTGCGTTACACCTTAATCATCAAAACGGGCGCGCCTTAAGGCGGTATTGCGGAAACAGCGCGGCAAACGCCCAATCTATCCTTTGGTGGATGGACGAATCGGTCAGCAAATCCTCATGCCGCCCGTTCATCTCATCAGTCAGTATCCCCAACATACGGTAACGCGTGTTCATAATCATCGGCGAGATAACCGCGCCATTGAGAAACTCAAACTGATTCAATAATTCCAATTCCGACACACCCTCCCTGCCGTCGCACGCCCTGATGTGCCGGATCATCCCGTAGGCAAGCATCTTATGCTGCTTTTTCAACGCTTTGGTAATCAAATCCACGCCTTCTTCGCTGTCCAGCAACATCCTGTGTATCCACGCCAAATGCTCGCGTATCGTTACCGCCAGCCGCCAGACAATTTGATACAGCCGCTCCGTATCTTCGATATTTTGGGCAAAATCGAACGACACCCGCCCCAAAGCCCGATTGCTGTATTCGATCAACATCGCCTTCACAAATTCGTCTTTGTCGGCAAACATCCTGTTGAACGTTTCCAAATTCGAATTCAAATGCTCTGCGATCGCCTGCTCCGACAGCCGCTTGTAGCCGCATCTAGGATAAAAACAAATGCCTGCGGAAATAAATTGCGCACTGGTTACACCGTTCATTATCTTCACCTCATCTGCCTGTATTGTTGTCATAGGACAAATATCCAAGACTCAAATGAAACAAAAATCTTCTGAAATATAGTGGATTGACTTTAAACCAGTACGGCGTTGCCTCGCCTTAGCTCAAAGAGAAGGATTCTCTAAGGTGCTGAAGCACCAAGTGAATCGGTTCCGTACTATCTGTACTGTCGTCTGCGGCTTCGTCGCCTTATCCTGATTTTTGTTAATCCACTATATCAGGCTGCCTGCGGACGCTGCCGTCAACCGTCAACGCATCATCCGAACTCTGCCCGATACAAATGCCAACCAACTCTTATTTTAGAAAT
The DNA here is from genome assembly GCA_927911515.1 of uncultured Neisseria sp. Lineage (GTDB taxonomy): Bacteria > Pseudomonadota > Gammaproteobacteria > Burkholderiales > Neisseriaceae > Neisseria. The sequence continues at coordinate 4,920 of CAKMQH010000186.1, read as the reverse complement.
CATGCAAAACGCCCCGACTCAATCATCCTGTCTGTTTTTTTATTTCACTATATAACAAACCGCCCCCGCCTTCAATGCAGCCAAGCTCCCAATTATCATTAAAATCCGATAGTTAAATTGTTTTACGTTCGACAGGTCGTCTGAAAATACAGTTTCGGAAGGTTCGTGAAAAATCATTGAAATAAATAGAAACCCTGCAAACCGAGAATGATTGAAAAGCGGTTTGGACGGTTTGCCGATATTCCGGCTCGCTTAAAAATTGCAACGCAAACATTAACGAATATGGAAAATAAACCTTATCCCCTACGCCCAAAAAATTTCAGACGACCTCTCTAGCTCAAAAGGTCGTCTGAAAAAGCAAAGCGGTTGGTTTGAACTTGTCTTGATATGTTTAAAACCAAGTTCAGTTCAAGCTCACGCTTCGCCTTTTACTTGATCTACTGCCTCTATTGCGCTCTGTTCAGCAGCTTTGTAAAGGTAAACCGTTGCCAGCGGCGGTACTTTGACGGCGAGCGAGTTGGGTTTGCCGTGTGACCAGATTTCTTCGGTTTTCAGGGCTTGTCCTGCGGATACGCCGCTGCCGTTGTAGCCGGGGTCGTCTGAATTGAGGATTTCGCGGTATTCGCCGGCTTCGTTCACGCCGAAGCGGTAGCTGTCGTGGACGACGGGCGTGAAGTTGCTGATGACGATGACGCGGTTGCCTTCGCGGTCGCGGCGTTCGAAGACGAAGACGGAATTATTGCCGTCGTCGGCGACCAGCCATTCGAAGCCTTCCGACCATTGGTCGAGCTGGTAAAGCGGCGCGGTGTCTTTATAGACGCGGTTCAAATCGCGCACGAAGTTTTGTACGCCTTTGTGCCAGCCGCCTTCTTGGTCGAGCAGGAACCAATCCAGTCCTTCGTTGTAATTCCACTCTCTGCCTTGCGCGAACTCGTTACCCATAAACAGGAGTTTTTTGCCGGGGAAGCCGTACATGAAGCCGTAGTAGGCGCGCAGGTTGGCGAATTGCTGCCAGCAGTCGCCGGGCATCCGTCCGAGCAGCGAGCGTTTGCCGTGTACGACTTCGTCGTGCGAGAGCGGCAGGACGAAGTTTTCGCTGTATTGGTACATCATGCCGAAGGTCATTTTGTTGTGGTGGTATTTGCGGTTGATGGGGTCTTCCATCATGTAGCGCAAGGTGTCGTTCATCCAGCCCATGTTCCATTTGTAGCTGAAATTCAAGCCTTCTTGGCGGGTTACGTTGGCGAACGAGGTGGATTCTTCGGCGATTTCGGTGGCAGACGGGACGACCTCTTTCAGCATGGTGTTGGTATCGCGCAGGAAGGCGATGGCCTCGAGGTTTTCATGGCCGCCGTATTGGTTGGGTATCCATTCGCCGTCTTTGCGCGAGTAGTTGCGGTAAATCATGGAGGCGACGGCATCCACGCGGATACCGTCGAAACCGAAACGCTCTATCCAATACAGGGCATTGCCTTGCAGGAAGTTTTTGACTTCGTTCCTGCCGAAGTTGTAAATCAGGGTGTTCCAGTCTTGGTGGTAGCCTTCGCGCGGGTCGGCGTGTTCGTACAGCGCGGTGCCGTCAAACTTGGCAAGCCCGTGGTCGTCGGTCGGGAAGTGTCCGACCACCCAGTCGAGGATGACGCCGATGCCTTCGTCGTGGGCGGCTTTAATCAGGGCGCGCAACTCGTCGGGCGAACCGAAACGGCTGGTCGGCGCATACAATCCGGTTGCCTGATAGCCCCACGAGCCATCAAACGGATATTCGGAAACGGGCAGGAATTCGATATGGGTGAAGCCCATGTCTTTGACGTATGCGACCAATTCTTTGGCGAGCTGTTCGTAAGTCAGCCAGAAGTTGTTTTCAGGATTGCGTTTCCACGAACCCAAATGCACTTCATAAATGCTGATGGGCGCGTCAATGGCGTTGGCGCGGGCGCGGAAATCGGGTGCGTCCGCTTTGTCCGGCAAACCGCGTACGACAGACGCGGTATTCGGACGCAACTCTGCGCCGAAGGCATACGGGTCGGTTTTTTGCCGTACATCGCCGTTGGCATCGCGGATTTCAAATTTGTAGAGGGCGTTGAGTTTGACGGCGGGGATGAAAATGTCCCAAATGCCGTTGTCGCGGTGGAAACGCATGACGTGGCGGCGGCCGTCCCAGTTGTTGAATTCACCGATGACGGACACGCGCTGCGCGTTTGGCGCCCATACGGCAAAGCTCACGCCTTTCACGCCGTCCACTTCGGCAAAATGCGCACCCAAAGTTTCATAAGGACGCAGGTGTTTGCCTTCCGCCAGCAACCAAGAATCCATTTCCTTCAGGGCAGAACCGAAGCGGTATGGGTCTTCTTCGCGTACAGGCTCGGCATCTTCGGCGTAACGGATATTCAGCGCATAATCGGGCGCGCTATCGGGCAGCACGGCAACGAAGAATCCGCGTTCATCGACTTTTTCAGACGACGTAATCACCTCGCCACTCTCACGATTGACAATATCCACGCCCGAAGCGTTCGGAATCAGGGTTCGCACGACCTCGTCGCCTTCAGCAAGGCGGTGTCGTCCCAAATAGGCAAACAAATCGCTGTGGGTGGCGAGAAACAGGCTTTCGACCGTGTCGCGTTCGACTTGGTCAAGCTCGTGATAAGGCTTCATCCGGCTGTTTTTCTTCATGCGTACCTCTCCAATCATGGCAAGTTGGCCGCCCATCAGGCGGTTGTGGGGAAAGTCTTCAAGCGCGACGGGCATTTTGCGCGCCCAGTTGGGATAACCCTCGGAAACGCCCGGCACATTCAAGTTGTCGCTCATGCCCAGCAGGTTTTCCAGTTGCACCGCATACAGTTTGCTGCGGCTCATGGCGGCATATTTGTGCAAGGCGGTAAGCAGCGTTTCGTCGGTTTCAGACGACATCTCGGCATCGGAAGGCAGGCAGCCTGTATGTCTCAACTTATCGAACAAATCCGCCTTGTCGTGTTCACGCGCTTCCAAGGTCGTCTGAAAAGTTTCCGCATCGGGAATCGTACCCAAGCGGAACATCAAATCCAAATCCTTGCCCGTCCAATAGCCCGCCAAGGGTGCGACATCGTGCGTACTGACCACCGTAATCGCCTGTTCGGGATATTCTTCCGGCAATTCAAAGCCGTGCCAGCCTTTGCTGAAATACACGACCTTATAAGAAAACACCTGATAACGGTTCAGCAAATACCGCGCTTGGTCGGGTACCGTACCCAAATCCTCGCCGATAACGACGCATTGGTTCCGCCGGCTTTCCAGCGCAAGGATGGCAAACATCACATCCGCGTCGTAATGCACATACGCGCCGAAATCCGCCGTCTCGCCTGCAACCCACCACAGACGGCACAAAGCCATCACATGATCGATGCGCAAGATGCCGTAAAGCCGCATATTTTCACGCAACAATCGGACGAACTTCTCATAGCCAGTGTGCTTCAACATCATCGGATTGAGCGGCGGCAGATTCCAGTTTTGCCCCGTTGGGCTGAACGGATCGGGCGGCGCGCCGACCGCCATATCCATACAATAATCGGCGCGGTTAAGCCAAGTATCCGCGCTGCCGCGTGCCACGCCGACCGCCAAATCGCCGTAAATCCCGAGCTTCACGCCGCGCGCCACAGCCGCTTCGTTCACTTCGCGCAACTGCTCCGCGCAAAGCCATTGCAGCCACATATAAAAACGGATTTCGCGGCGGTGTCCCTGTGCAAATCTCTGAACCGCCTCGCCATTCGGATCATGAAACTCCAACGGCCAAGGCAGCCAACCTACTTCGCCGGAGCGGTTGTAATACTGATCCAACGCCTCAAACAAGCCGAAGCCTTTCAAAGTCTCACCGTGTTCTTCGGCAAAGGCATCAAACGCCGCCCGCTCTTGTTCGGCGGCTTCGCATTCGTCGTTTCAAACGCATCAAATGCCTTCTGTAAAGCATCGCGCTTAAACGCCCAAACCGCCGTATAAGCAACGGTTTCCGTAATCCGCAACGCCGCAATGCGCTGGCAGATATTCGGCTGCTTGAGCCAGTTTTTCAGCTTTTCGTTGTAAGAGAATGCGCCAACCTTCTCCACATCCAGATAAATCGGATTGAGCCATTCGCGCGAAGACGGCTGTACGGGCTGGCAAAAGCAGGTTTGGCGCTAAAAAGCGCGTGCAACGGATTGATGCCGACGAAATCCAGTTGCTTATCCGCCGCAAACGCCATCAAATCCAGCAAATCGGTAAAATCCCCCGATGCCCCCAGTTCCGTTGCGAACGCAGGCTGTACAAATGCGTCGTCAGCCCGTTCATCCGCAAGCCGCACTCCAGCATCTTCGGCTGATAAACCGATTGCGGCGCAACCACCAGCCGTACCTTGCGGACAATGCCTTCTACTTCTGCAAACAATGTGTAATAGCCGCAAGCCAAAGCAGGCAGCGCAACCCAAAGCACGCCGTCTTCGCCATGATTCAACGCCAAAACCTGCCGTCCGCCCGCTTCGTCCCCCAGACAAACTTCAGCCGCGCCACGAAACTCGGAAGGCATTTGCAAAGATTCCTGACCGTTTTCATGCGCCACTAAAGTATCCGTATAAAGGTCGTCTGAAAAACCGTCCTGCTGCAAAGCCCCAACAATCGCTTCCAAAACCTCGGGCTTGGTCTCATGATAAATTCCACCGATGTCGTGGAAACCCAAATCAATACCCAAGCCCAGAGCCTGCTCTTCCAAATGTTCGCTCATGACACAATTCGCCTGTTTACAATAAACCGAATCTTAATATAAATAAGATTGCACGTTCCTAATAATTCAGAGAAAACAACCGTTCAGACCCAGATTTCACTGCTTAGTTTGACTTATCCCAAAATTTTGGATGATGACTCTAAAAGTATGCTGACGAAAACGGCAGGGACATATTTCCGTTGGTTCAACAATCAG
>CAKMQH010000185.1 GCA_927911515.1 uncultured Neisseria sp. | reverse complement strand
CTGAAGGTTTAGTTTAGACAGCTTTCTCCTAAGAAAGGATTGTTGATATTTCAAGGAAACACCACGTTGTTTTACATAACAGGCGTAGGTTGAATTGAAAACCTAACTTCTCAAAGGTCGTCTGAAAAATTTCTAAAAGCCAGCTTTGGAGCAATTGATTTTAGAATTTTGTGAAATATCAGTAAATTATGGAGCTTATTTTAAGTATGATAAGGAAAGTATTTATCTTTTCGGCTGTAATAGCATTATCCGGTTGTTTTGCCGGTAAACATAAAGTTCAGGTATTACCGGATGCAGAATTTAATAAGCCATATTTCATAGAATTTAATGTGGCTAATCAAGCTACTTATCCCAATCATTTCAGGGTAAAAATGGATCCTCCGAATTCGGGGTTAACTGTAAAGCCCATCGATAAGTGGTATGATACGGTTCATATTTCTGGAACTCCAAAGATGAAGCAGGATATCATGATTGAAATATCATATTTAATAAGAGGACCCGTAGGTTTTTTTGAAGATAAGGAACAGAAGAAATTTTATCAGATAAAAGTTAAAGAATGAGTTAAAGTAATCTGAAGGTTTAGTTTAGATAGCTTTTCTCTAAGAAAGGATTGTTGATATTTCAAGAAAACACTGCGTTTTTGCATAACAGGCGTAGGTTAAATTGGACACCTAACTTTCTCAAAGGTTGTCTGAAAGTTTTCAGACAACCTTTTTACTAATAGCAGTCGTCCTGTTCGATTGTTCATGCAACAGAAGAAACGGAAGATGATATATCGAGTATAAACTCTGGAAAAACAATTTCCTGAAGCTGCGACCGGCTTCGTATCACTTGCGCCTTCTTCGGCTGACAAATTGGCATAAAAATGTATTGTTAATCTTTTCGTCATCAATAAAAAACGACCTTTCAAAGGTCGGTTTTTTTATTTTTCGCAGAAATACGAAATGGCGATTATGAATGCGCTTCCAAATCTGCCAAAATTTGATTCAGGCTATCCCTAACCTCTTCTGCCTTTGCAGCAGGATGACCGTTTGCATCCAAAGAATCACGGCTGAAGCGGTCGACATAAGGCGCAAAGGTATCTTTCAGCTTCAGCAGTTTCACCACATCGGAACGGGTGTAACGATCGCCGCCGTAACCGACAACGATACCGTTCTCATGTTGCCACTGGGCAAATTGTGACGGGCTGATTTGCACCAGTTCGCACATTTCGTCTAGCGAGAAATAACGTTTTGCAGGAATAACGGGATTAGCGTTGTTTGTCATAGTAATGCTCCACCATGCCTTTGAGTTTTTGGCTGGCATGGAAAGTGACTACGCGGCGGGCGGTAATCGGTACTTCTTCGCCGGTTTTCGGATTACGGCCGGGACGCTGCGGTTTGTCACGCAACTGAAAATTACCGAAACCGGAAATTTTGATTTCTTCGCCGCGTGCCAAAGTACTGCGGATTTCTTCAAAAAAGAGTTCGACGATTTCTTTGGCATCGTTTTTGGTTACATTGCTGACTTTATCTACCAAAATATCGGCCAATTCGGCTTTAGTTAATGTCATATTATTACCTTCTGTTGTAACAGGTGCAGATTATTACCAATTTCTATTTAAAATTCAAGCGAATATTTATTTTTTAGCTGCGAAGTTGCGCTCCCGCAGCAGTTGCCGCGTCAATCAGTTTTCCGATAACCGGCTCGACTGTTTCATCCGTCAGCGTGTTTTCCATATCCTGCAAAATCACTTTGACCGCCATGCTCTTCATCCCTTCAGGCAGGCCCGTACCGCGATACACGTCAAATACGCTGATTTCCTGTACCAACTTGTTTGCCGCGCCTTTCAAGGCGGCCAACAAATCATCATGGGTCATGGTTTCAGGCATCACAAACGCTAAATCCCTGCGAACCGGCTGGAATTTCGATACTGACTGATAGCGCGTTTTTTCGCGTTCCAACACGGCTGCCATGTCGATTTCAAATACCAGTGGCGCTTGCGGCAAGTCGTATTTTTGCAGCCATTTCGGATGCAATTCGCCGACAAAGCCGATGACTTGGCCGTCTGAAACAATATTGGCGGCGCGTCCTGGATGCAGGGCGGGATGTTCGGTTTTGACAAACTCAACCGCTTTGTTTTTCAACAGATTTTCCACATCCGCCTTGATGTCGTAAAAATCCGCGTTGCGCGTTTTCTCGCCCCATTGTTCGGGCATCGCCGCGCCGTACCACAGGCCGCCGATGCGTTCGTTTGTACAACCGGCCATCTGAACCTTTGCTGAACACGCGAGCGATTTCAAACACACGCACGCGGTTTTGTTTGCGGTTCAGATTGTTTGCAAAATTTCCACCAAGCCGCCAATGAGCGTGGAACGCATCACGGCATACTGCGCCGCCAGCGGGTTTTGCAGGCGGATGGGGTTGGCATTGGCGGCAAAATCGTGTTCCCACTGCTCGTCAACGAAGGCATAGCTGACCACTTCGCGGTAGCCGCGCGCCGCCATTTCGTTATAAACGGCAAAACGCGGACGGCGGGTTTCGGGCAGCGCCAGCATTTTCAGACGGCCTGACGTGTAATCATCGGGGATATTTTCATAGCCGTAAACACGACCGATTTCTTCAATCAAATCGGCTTCGATTTCGATGTCGAAACGGAAGCTCGGAGCGGTAACGCGGAAGCCTTCCGCTGTTTTTTCAGGCTGCAAGCCCAAGTGCTGCAAAATGGTTTCCACCTGTTCGGCAGGAATGTCCACGCCCAATACGGTTTTCAGACGACCCAAACGCAATTCGACCTGCTTCGCTTCAGGCAATTCGCCTTGCGCTTCCACCATTTCTCCTGCTGCACCGCCGCAGATTTGCAAAACCAGTTCGGTGGCGCGTTCGATGGCATCAGCCTGCAAACGGTAATCCACGCCACGCTCAAAGCGGAACGACGAATCCGAGCCAAAACCATATTGGCGCGATTTGCCGGCAATGATTTCAGGCGCAAACCAAGCCGCTTCCAGCACGATATTTTGCGTGTCGTCTGAAACCGCGCTCGCTGCACCGCCCATCAGACCCGCCAAACTCAACGCGCCTTTTTCATCGGCCACTACCAGCGTGTTTTCAGACAGGGAGACGGTTTTCTCGTTCAAACATTCCAGCGTTTCACCTTCGCGCGCACGGCGGATGTGCAGGCTGCCTGAAAGTTTGTCGGCATCAAAAACATGCATCGGCTGACCGATTTCCAGCATCACATAATTGCCAATGTCCACCAGCGCGGAAATACTGCGGACACCGCTGCGATCCAAACGCTGCTTCATCCAATCCGGCGTAGCGGCGCGCGCGTTCACGTTTTCAATCACGCGGCTGATAAAGCGGCCGCAATCGGCAGGCGCATCAATCTGCACGGGCTGTTTGCAGCTGCCCGTGATTGGCGCGGCATGGATTGCTGGCTGCTTGAACGCACAACCCGTCAGCGCGGACACTTCGCGCGCGATGCCTTTGATGCTCAGCAGTCGGCACGGTTCGGCGTGATTTTCAGCGTGAACACCGTATCGTCCAAATCCAGATATTCACGGATGTTTGCGCCGACGGGCGCGTCTTGCGGCAAAATGTGCAGACCGTTCACGCCGTCGTCAGGCAGACCGAGTTCATCGGTGGAACACAACATCCCGTTCGACACCACGCCGCGCATCTTGGTCGGCTTGATTTTGAAATTGCCCGGCAATACCGCACCCGGCAGCGAACACGGCACTTTGATGCCCGCTTTCACATTCGGCGCACCGCACACAATCTGCACCAACTCGCCCGTACCCGCATCGACTTGGGTAACGTTCAAACGGTCGGCATCAGGATGTTTTTCAACGGATTTCACTTCGGCAATTACCACACCCGTAAACGCAGGCGCGGCAGTCTCGGCTTCTTCCACTTCCAAGCCGGACATGGTTAACAGATGTTCCAGCTTATCGGCGGAAAGTTCGGTATCGGCTTGGGTTTTCAGCCATGAGTAGGAGAATTGCATGTCATGTTCTCAATCAACTAATTAACTTTTTTATCAGACTTTGTTTTCAGACGACCTGTTTATGTTGGCGTGTAGTCTGCTTTTTCACTTTATTGAAGCTGTTGCTTTCAGGTAGCCTTTTCACACCTTATGCAATCAAATCAATAATATTGTTACAAACCATGCCAGCAAGGTATAGCCTAAAGTAACACTTACTGTAAACGCCACACGTTCCCAGCTTTTAAACCACGGCATCAACCAACTACCGATCGCGGTGACAAAACAGGACACAGTAAATGCGGTAAATCCGTAATTCGACCACCTTATTGCACCTTCCACATCGTCGCCGGTCAGAGTTTTCAAATCGGCCAACGCCAAAGAGCGGTTTTCGCAATAGATAGACAGCAACCACAGTGCAACAGCAAACGCATAGCAAACGAATGGGGTAACATAGCGTTTCATGATTCAGCTTTCTGCGGTGCAGGCTGCTTTTCCATTCAAGCAGCCTGCACAATCATTTCGCAAACTGTTTCAAAAAGTTCAAATCGTTATCAAAAAACAGCCGCAAATCGTTCACGTTGTAACGCAACATAGCAAAACGGTCGAGGCCGATGCCGAAGGCGAAACCGGTGTATTTTTCAGGGTCGATATTCACGTTTTTCAACACGTTGGGATGCACCATACCGCAGCCGCCGACTTCTAGCCATTTGCCGTTTTCGCCCATGATGTCGATTTCGGCGGACGGTTCGGTGAACGGGAAGAAAGACGGACGGAAACGTACTTGCAAATCATCACGTTCGAAAAAGCGGCGGATAAAATCGGTGAACACGGCTTTCAAATCGGCGAAGGTTACGCCCTCTTCTACCCACAGACCTTCAGCTTGGTGGAACATGGGCGAGTGCGTAGCATCGCTGTCCACACGGTAAACGCGGCCGGGGGCGATAATACGGATGGGCGGCTCTTTTTTATCGAGCATGTAGCGGATTTGAATCGGGGAAGTGTGCGTACGTAAAACATCGCCGTTTTCAACGTAGAACGTATCCTGCATGGCACGGGCTGGGTGGTTTGCGGGGATATTCAGGGCTTGGAAGTTGTGGAAATCGTCTTCGATTTCTGGGCCGTCCGCCACTTCAAAACCCATGCCATGAAAGAGTTCGACCACGCGCTGCAAGGTCAGGGTTACGGGATGCAGACCGCCATTTTCCTGCGCGCGTCCGGGCAGGGTAATATCGAGTGCTTCGGCGGCAAGCTGGGCTTGAAGTTTGGCTTCGTTGAGGGCATCGCGTTTATTGTTAAAGGCCGTCTGAAACTGGTTTTTGCATTCATTGATATGCGCACCTATGGTTTTGCGCTCTTCAGGCGACATTTGACCTAAGGTTTTCAGAAGTCCGGTCAACTCGCCGGTTTTACCAAGATAACGGGCTTTGATTTGTTCTAGAGCGTTGAAGTCTTGCGCGGCTTCTACTGCGGCAATGCCTTCTGCAACGATACGGTTTACATTTTCCATAGTGGTTTTATCGTCTGTCGGTTGATGATGGGTCGTCTGAAACAATGAGGCCGCCTGTATGGTTTGGTGTTGCCAAACTTTTCAGACGACCTTTTTATCGTTTACGGCCAATCCGTTTGATAGAATCGGCGTATTTTAGCGCAAATCAATTCAAAAAATAGACTTTAAAGAAAGAAAATCAATCACATAGACTTTCTTCAGACAAAGAAAAAAGGAAGCCGTAGCTTCCTTTTCAAATTTTTTGGATTAAGCAGCCAAAGCAGCTTTAGCTTTCTCAACCAATTGTGCAAAAGCGGCTTTATCAAATACAGCCAGATCAGCCAATACTTTGCGGTCGATTTCGATAGCGGCGCGTTTCAGACCGTTCATGAATTTGCTGTAAGACAGGCCATTTTCACGGGCACCTGCATTGATACGAACAATCCACAATTGACGGAATTGGCGTTTGCGTTGACGACGGTCACGGTATGCGTATTGACCGGCTTTCATTACCGCTTGCTTGGCAACGCGGTATACGTTTTACGACGACCGCGGTAGCCTTTGGCTAACGCGAAGATTTTTTGGTGACGGGCACGAGCGGTTACACCGCGTTTTACGCGTGGCATATTCTAAACTCCTTAAGCGTAGGGTAACATTTTAGCAACAGAAGCCAAATCGCGATCGTTTACCATAGAGGTACCGCGCAGTTGGCGTTTGTTTTTAGTGGTCTTTTTAGTCAAGATGTGGCGTTTGAACGCATGAGCGCGTTTTACACCGCCGTTACCCAGTACTTTGAAGCGTTTTTTCGCGCTAGACTTGGTTTTCATTTTAGGCATTGGAAAACTCCATTCGTTATTAGATAAGGCATCAGGGGGTTTTAAAACATTGGTTTCAAACACTTGAACCCAAAATGCCACGGTTTTTGCCGCCAATCAAAAGCTTACTCCGAAGCGGCAATCGGAGTAAGCTGAAAATTATAACTTTATTTTTTCTTCGGTGCAATCATCATCACCATTTGACGGCCTTCCATTTTAGGGAAGGATTCGATTTGAGCCACTTCCGCCAAATCCTCTTTCACGCGCTCTAAAAGTTGCGCCCCGAGTTGCTGGTGAGCCATTTCACGCCCGCGGAAACGAAGCGTGACTTTGACTTTATCGCCGTCAGCCAAGAAGCGGTTGATGTTGCGCATTTTGATTTGATAATCGCCTTCATCGGTACCCGGGCGGAATTTGATTTCCTTAATTTGTACCTGCTTCTGGTTTTTTCTTGGCTTCGTCGCGTTTCTTGGCCTGCTGTATTTATATTTACCGTAATCCATCAGTTGCATACAGGCGACTTGGCAGTAGGGGAAATCTCTACCAATCCACATCCTGCTCTTCGGCCA
>CAKMQH010000184.1 GCA_927911515.1 uncultured Neisseria sp. | reverse complement strand
TCGCCGCTGTACACGCCGGACATACCGCTTAACAGGTCGGATACGGTGTTGCCTTTGAAGGTTTCGACTTCGTTTTTGCCTTTGTAAAGATTGACGATTTCGCGGGTATATACGCGGTTTTTACCGATTTCGTCTTTATTGCGCGTGCCTTTGACGGTAACGGTATCGAGAATGACGGTCGGCGTATTATCCGCAGCATAATGATGGGAGAAAAACCGATGGCTGCGATGCAGGCGGCAAGGGTGTTAACTTTGACTGGCTTCATAACGGATTCCTTGTGTGGCGGAATGTCAGACAGCGTCGTCTGAAAATGTTCAGACGACCTCGGAAAGGTTTTGCCGCAAACAGATTGAATAATATTTAATGATTTTGATTATTATTTGTATATTTTTTTGAGATTTTAACAAGTTTTTAAGCGCATGCAAACATTTGCCAGATATATCCGCATTCAATAGTTAAAATGATTTAAAAACTTATTCCATTGTTTAACATGAAAATATTCCATTTCTATATAACCCATATAGGCAAACAAGAAATTCAAAAATAAAAATTGCCTGAATATGTCTTATCAGCCGGTCAAAACACTTTCTTACCATTCAAACGAAAAGTCCTAACCAAGCCCATAAGGCATTTTCAGACGACCTTTTTAGCTACCTATTTTTGGTTCTTCTTCTCATGTGGCTCAAACTACCCAATCAGTTTGCGCTTTTCCCCTATGAAGAGAATAATGACCTTCATCCATCATCTATACACACGAGGGCAGGCATGAACTCTTTTGCATCATTGTTAAACCATCCCGATATTTCTTTTTCCCCGATTCCAGACAGTATCAAAGTCGATAATCCGGCGACGGGCGAGACTTTGGCGTTTGTCCGCACGACTCGTTCAGACGACCTCAAGCTGCTGATTCAAAAGGCGGAGGCCGCACAAAAATTATGGGTGGCAAAAACTGCGTTGGAACGCGCCGATGTGTTGTGGCGTTGGTATTTTTTAATCAAGGAAAACAAAGAAGAACTGGCGCGCATCATGACGATGGAACAGGGCAAAAGCCTGACCGAGGCGCTCGGCGAGATTGATTATGCGGCTTCGTTTGTGCGCTGGTTTGCCGAAGAGGCGCGGCGGATTGACGGCGATGTGCTGACAAGTGTGAAGGCGTCGCAAAAACTGGTCGTGTTGAAACAGCCCGTCGGCGTTACCGCCGCAATTACACCGTGGAACTTCCCATCTGCGATGATTGCGCGTAAAGCCGCGCCTGCTTTGGCGGTGGGCTGCGCGATGATCGTCAAACCCGCATCGCTCACGCCTCTGAGTGCGTATGCGCTGGCGCTACTGGCTTACGAAGCGGGTGTGCCGCAGGATTTGCTTCCCGTCGTCAGCGGTCGCGCTTCGGAAATCAGCCATGAATTTGCCACGAACCCGACCGTGCGCAAAATCAGCTTCACCGGCTCGACCGAAGTCGGTGCGAAAATTTTTGCCGACAGCGCGGCGGACATTAAAAAACTCAGTTTGGAACTGGGCGGCAACGCGCCGTTTATCGTGTTTGACGATGCCGATTTGGACAAAGCCGTCGAAGGCGCGCTCGCCAGCAAGTTCCGCAACAGCGGCCAAACCTGCGTCTGCACCAACCGCGTTTACGCTCAATCCGGCATTTACGACGAATTTTGCCGCAAATTAAGTGAAAAAGTGGCGACACTCAAATTGGGCAACGGCTTGGATGAAGGCGTGAACCAAGGGCCGCTGATTGAGGAAAAAGCGGTGGAGAAAGTCGAGCAGCACATCGCCGACGCGCTCTCCAAAGGCGCAGTCTGTCTGACCGGCGGCAAACGCAGCGCGTTGGGCGGAACGTTTTTCGAACCGACCGTCTTAAGCGGCGTAACGGCGCAAATGGCAGTGGCGCGCGAAGAAACCTTCGGACCGTTGTGCCCCGTGTTCCGCTTTGACACCGAAGCCGAAGTCATCGCGGCCGCCAACGATACGGAATACGGTTTGGCGGCCTACCTCTTCACCTCCGACACTGCCCGACAATGGCGCGTCGGCGAAGCCTTGGAATACGGCATGGTCGGCATCAATACCGGCTTAATCAGCAATGAAGTAGCACCGTTCGGCGGCGTGAAACGCAGCGGGCTGGGACGCGAAGGCAGCAAATATGGTGCGGACGAATATTTGGAATTGAAATATTTGTGTATTGATGTGGCGGATTGAGTTTGGTCTCAGGAGGTCGTCTGAAAACGTAACTTCAGCAAGATAATCTCCCCCTATCTTTGCAGCAGCACTCTGAAAAAATTGGCGGAAATCAACAAATACGCTATACAAGGCTGCCGTGTCGTGCAACTGATGAGTTCGCCAAATATTTTTACAGGGGCAACGACACCAAACTTTAAGACTCACTGGATAGTATGGGAAAGTCTTTTATGTAGCCCGCGAATGGGCAGGATAATTAACCAATACAACAAGTTAAAAGAAATAGTAAATTTAAAATCTGTTTACTTAGAGAAAATAAACGTGAATTGAAAATCTAACTTTCAAAAAGGTCGTCTGAAAAATTTCTAAAAGCCAGCTTTGGAGCAATTTGATTTTATAATTTTGTGAAATATCAGTAAATTATGGAGATTATTTTAAGTATGATAAGGAAAGTATTTATCTTTTCGGCTGTGATAGCATTATCCGGTTGTTTTGCCGGTAAACATAAAGTTCAGGTATTACCGGATGCAGAA
>CAKMQH010000183.1 GCA_927911515.1 uncultured Neisseria sp. | reverse complement strand
TGATTCTGAAGGATGACGAGTTTTCCGCCCGCGAAAGCCCATTCGATGTCTTGTTCGCCGTTGCCGAAAGCTGCTTGATTTGCTGTCCGGCTTTGGTCGAGGCGGCGGATTTGGTCGTGGTTCATGACGTTGCCGCCGGTTATCGGCACTTCCCTGATGCCGCCGTTTTCATCCAGTTGCAGCGCGGTGGTTTCGTTGGAGGAGCTGAGGCGTTGTACGGCGTCGTTGCGGCGGTTGTAAACGGCTTGTTCCGCCACCCGTTTTCCTTCGACCACACGAATGCCCAGCCCGCGTTTGGCGGCGATGTAGGAAGTGTTTTTCTGCGAGGTGTCGTAGGGATTGATGGTAACGAGTACGCCGGAGAGGTCGGCATTGATGCTTTGCTGGACGAAGACGCTCATTTTCACGCTGTCGTGCGGCAGTCCGGCGATGCGGCGGGCTTCGTACGCGCTGTAATTGAAGACGGAAGCCCAAGACTGTTTCACTGCTTCCGCCAGCGCGTTTTCGCCGGTTACGTTCGGTACGGTGGTGTACAGCCCTGCGCCGCTGAAATTCGGCAGGTCTTCGGAATTGGACGAGCTGCGGACGAACACGCCTTTGCTGTTTAATTGGCTGCGCCATTGTTCCGCCCATGTGCGTTTCCATTCGGACGGGACTTCGGCATCGGTGATTTTTTTCTGCAATGCGAGCAAGGCGGTACGGCGTTTGCGGTTGTCGCCGCCGCTTTGCGTTTCGATTTGCGCCAGTGTTGCCGCGTTGATGCCGAGTTTGTCCATCATGGCGCGGTAGTAGGCGAAGGGGATGCAGAATCCGTCGGGGACGTTGCTGCCTGCTATATGGGCGCGGATATGGCCGAGGTTGGAGGCTTTGCTGCCGCAGTAACGGCTGTCTTCACGGCGCAAGTTGGCAAGCGGCCGCAGGTTGTAATCGGAAGTGTCGGGCTGCGGCAGGGAGAGGTCGTCTGAAAATGTTTTGGCGGCTGTATTTCGGTTGGTTTGGGCGACCCGGTATTGTTTTGCGTCGGCTGTCAATTCGATACGGCGGCCGATATAGGGGGCGAGGATTTTTTCCGCGTCTTTAAGGTAGATGTTGGGAATGCCCCAGCCGCGCGCCAAGACGTTCACATGCGACAGCGCGGTGGACGGTTTTTCGCTGATGATGCCTGCTACGGGCGGCAACACCAGCGGCACTTCTTTCAAGATGATGATGTCGTCCGCACCGACATCGTAAAGGTCGTCTTCCTGAGTGATGACGCGCAATGTGCCTACCGCTTTCCCCCTGTGCAACGGCAGATAAGGGAAATTCTGTATCAGGCTTTCTTGGGTGACGAAGGGGACTTTGCTTTGCGCGGCAACGGTTTCCTGCCACAGGGAATTGGTTTTGTAACGCAGCGGGGCGAAGAAACTGTCTTTCAGACGACCTTCTGCCAATTTCAGCAATTCGGGCGTGATTTTGTCGCCTTCCCAAAATTCGTAAACATATTCTTGAGTGCTGTTCTGCCAGCTGATGGTGCCGAACAGGAAGCGGCGGTTCGGGCTGCGGTATTGTTCGAACAATTCTTTGCGCGTCGGCATCGGCTTCAAAATCTCGGCGAGATAGTTTTCGTGCAGACGGTATTTCGGTGTGTTGATGTAGTCGGTGCGGTTGTTGTCTTCGCGGTCGATAAGGAAGAGAAGGTGCGGGATTTCATATTCGCTGTCTTGTTCGTAAACGCGCGAAAGCAGGTCGAAATCGGCGCGGCTGCGGATAGCGGGCAGCGCGGGCGTTTGCGTTTTAACCGGCGTGGCGGCTTGGCGTTTGTCAGACTCAAAATAAGAAGGCTTGCGCGCGGTCGGCGCGGCGGTATCGGCGACTTCGGCATTGGGATGGCAGGCGGCAAGCAGGAACAATAGTGAGAGGCAGACGCTGGTTTTCATGATAATGGCAACGAGAAAAAAACGGATTGTAGCAAGAAAAGGTCGTCTGAAATCAAGCCTGATTCTTTTTTCAGTTTGTACTGCTAGAATCCCAACTTCATTTCCAGCCTGTCGTTTTCAGACGACCCGCCACATTTCTTCGAACAAGCAGGATACAAAACATGAATAAAACCGGATTATTTCTCTCCTTGGCGTTCTTCGCCGCCGCCCCGCTTTCCACGGCGGAAACCGTACACTCATCCGGCAAAGGGCGTACACAGGTCAAAAATACGGAAATCACACAGCGGCATACAAAACAAACGGACGGCAAACCGCTTGCCGACGGCTTCGGCAGCCTGTCGCGCCAAGATGCGCGCGTACGCGAAATCCTGAGTTTGGTTGCGCCTGATGCAGACGTGGAAAAACTGAATATGATGTCGCTGCGGCCTTGGAAAAACGACCTCCAAGTCGCGCTGGTGTGCCTGAATAAGCATCCGCTTGGCGATTTTTACCGCGAAAACCCGAATCACTACGCGCAATGCAGAGCCGACTCGGGCAACCCTGTCGCTCAAATATAGTGGATTAAATTTAAACCAGTACGGCGTTGCCTCTGCCTTGCCGTACTATCTGTACTGTCTGCGGCTTCGTCGCCTTGTCCTGATTTAAATTTAATCCACTATAACCCTTGCCGTGCTGACAAAGAATGCCGATGGCAAATTCGCCCTTGCCGCCACGCCTTATACCGAACGTTATGATTATGAAGAAAAAGACGAATTTTTATCCGTCACCCAAACCCGCTATGGACGGGAAGCGGCAGTTTGTCGTGCAAATCCCCGATGGCGGTTTGCAAATCGGGCTGCCCGCCCGTCTCGATTTTGCCGCTTATCGCCTGAACGATAAAACCGAT
>CAKMQH010000182.1 GCA_927911515.1 uncultured Neisseria sp. | reverse complement strand
GCTATTTATCAAATAAAAGGTACAAAAAAAATTTGGCAAAGCACTAGGGGCATATTGGTTTAATGCTGAAAAGGTTATGAGAAGAGCCTTTTATGCCACTGACCACACGCCTGAATCATTTTGCTGGAAACAGAAAAGTACAGAGGAAATCGAAAAGACGGAGCAAGAATGTTTTGAGGCAATCAAAAAATTCGAGGAGGAATTTGAAGAACCCTATAATTATCAAGAACAATTAAAACCTGTAATTCAGGGCTTGTCTTATGGGCAAGACTGGAAAACACTGGTGGAAATGCAGCATGTATTTACAGCAAAAGCTATTTTTGATTATGTAACAGATTTTGACAGCCTTAGTTATGAGGATAGATTCTATAAATTTCAGGGACTTGCAAACCTAATAACTGATTCAATCGGACTAATAGAACTTGAATCAAATTCAGGCGAAATAGGTATGCAATCTATTATAGAAAACGCCCGCAAAGCAGGTAAAGCCAAGCAAAGCCCCTATGAAAAAGCGGGAACGATAGCTGCCGTAAATCAGTTATTGGAAGAAAGAAAGGAAAAGCTGAATGAAAGAGGGGGGAAAGCTGAATTAATCCGCCTGATTATCCGCAAAATTGATGACGATGAAATCCCAGCCCCCGATGTTCCGACAGAAAGAACGGTTACAGCTTGGGTAAACCAGTTTCAGAAAAATATGAAATGAACAAGCTGACTTCATGAAATCAACACGGTGTTTCATGAAATCAACACGCTACTTCCTTAACAGCCGCCCACATGGGCGGCTATATTTTTGCCTGTCATCTAATCCGATTCAAGAAAGGCAATAGGATATGAATAACACAGTATTGAGAGCAGACGATACCGCCCGCGCATTAGGTGTTTCACGGGCGACTATTTGGAATTGGGTAAACCCAAAAAGCCGCCATTACCGCCCTGATTTTCCCCGCCCGTTCAAAATTTCCGCAAATGCGACGGGTTGGCTTGCAAGCGAGATTGACGACTATATCGGCAAACTGGCAGCCAAACGCGAAGAGCAGGCAAATTAATTTATCAGGCGCAAAACAAATACCGCCTGAAAGGACATTCAGACGGCGGAAAGGATTATTAAGCATGAGCGATTATTCTACCAACGGCAAGGCAAAAATGCCAAGCCAAAAAGAGCGCGTTTTATCCCGATTGAAGCAGGGCAGCGTTACATCATGGGAGCTTACTCAAATGGGTATATTAGGCTACAACACGCGCATCATGGAGCTTCGCAGGGCGGGGCATGACATCGTTACCGTGATGGAAGAAGTAACCAACCAATTCGGCGAAACCGTGAAACGCGGTCGGTTCGTATTAATCAATTAAATCAGGAATTTTAACTATGAATATCGAATATACAAAGACAACTTTTGCGACCCGTCAAAAGTTACTGAAAGAAGTAGAAGACAAATGCAGCGAACTGACCGCCCAAATTGAAGCGGCGGAAGCTGGTGTTACAGAAGCGCAGGCGGTAATCAATGAATTTGCAGGGCTACGAAACAGGCGCAAAGGCATATTTGCAAATTTGTTGAAAATGGGCAAACCCACAAACAGCGAAGAAGCCAAAGGGCTTGATTCAGAGATTGCCGCCAAACGCGAAGAAGCAGACCGCGCCGCCGATATGCTGGAAGCGCAAAAAGAACTGTTGGAAAGCCTTTTTGATGAACGCCGCCAACATCTGAACCGCATTTCAGAGCTTCGCAATTTATTGTCCGTTTCCCGCTATGAGATGTTTATCATCGACATAGAAGAAACCCACTTGCCCGAATATATGGAAGCCGCGCACGCCTATATCAAAGCGGCCGCGAAATTGGTGGGGATCGGTAAAGCCTCCGCTGAGATGAGAATGAAGCTTTTTGAAAACGGTTTGCGGGTTGATTGTCCGTCCTATGGGCAATCCATGCCAGATAGAATCATTGATTTACGTTTGCCCGGCTTCTTCAACATGATGGACGGCACAGGCGGAGAAGAAAACGCCATTTTCGACATCTTGGAAGACGTAGAGAAAGAAAAAGAAGCGGCTTTGGACAATTTGAAATAGCAACACTCAAACAGCCGCCCAAAGGCAGAAAAATCGCTGCTGGGCGGCGTTCTGAAAGGATTAAGGACATGACCCCGAAACAAGAACAGTTTGCCCGTCTGTATGTGGAAACGGGCAATGCGAGCGAAGCATACCGGCAAGCCTACAACACCGACAACATGAAGCCCGAAACGGTAACGAATGAAGCCTATAAGCTGCTTCAAGACCCCGATATTTCCGCGATGGTGGACGGCTTAAAGGAAGAAGCGCGGCAACGACACGCGGTAACGGTGGGCGACTTGTTGCACGAATTGGAACAGGCACGGGCGGCGGCACTGGCAGCCCCTACCCCGCAAAGCAGCGCGGCGGTATCGGCAACGATGGGCAAAGCAAAAATGCTGGGCTTGCTGGTAGATAAGGCGGAAATCAAGGCAGAGGCGGAAGTCAGCACGAAACAGGAAAAATACACCCCGCCGTTAACGGACGATGAAATGCAGCAAGTCATTAAGGCTTTTTTCAATAAGCCGTACAGTGAAATTACGCTTGAAGACATCATCGGAACCGTTGGAGAAGATACAGAGCGCATCGGGTATGTAATAACCATGATTATCGTGGATAAAAAATTTTAGCCGTCTGATGCAAAAATCATTTGACAAATCGAGCCTTGAGAATCAGAATTTAGGTTCTCTCAAAACGAAATACCCAATCAGCAGGGTAACGCTGATTTTTTATCGCCAAAATTCTTTTACGGGCGTTTGCGATGTTATTAAACGTTAACATTTCAGACGACCTATCACGAGTTATGGCGGTGTCTGCCAACCGCAAGGCGCAGGCTGGTTTTATTTCGCCAGAGAGAGCACCGCCCCCTTATTTGGGGCATTCTCAAAATCTCTAAAGAAAGAAATACCATGACTTCAATTTTCCCCCAAATCCAAGACGTTCAATACCCATCAGAACAAGGCTTTTGCGCCGTCGTCCACGAACCGACCGCGTATCTAGCCGATATTGACGTTCATTCATGTACCGTCCGCCGTTTGGGCATCTATCCATCACACGCCGCCGCCGTTGCCGCCTGCCGGTCGTTTATTGCTTCGCTTTCAGACGACCTAAAAGCATGGGCTGCTTTCAGCGTAACGACAGCCGAACAAATCCGCTAAATCCCTGAAAAACACCCGCCTTTATGCCGCCCGTTTTGGACGGCATGGGGCAAACTTCGCCCTAGTGTTTACATAAGTATTTGATTTTTCGATATTTGATATTTTGGTGCGCTGGGCATGGAGGACATGAATCATGAAACCGACTGATAAAAACGACCGTTTCCGCCGCTATTTCAACCGCGCTTTGCTGGTGTTTGGGGTGTTGTTGATGGCTTTGGCAATCCGAGCCTGTAACCAGCCCGCCCATGCAGAAACGGAACAGGCAATCACGGCAACACCGACCATATGGGAGACCGACCCGATGGCGGGGGTAGTTTTAGAACCTGTAACAGGGGAGACGCGGCAATGAAGACCATCACGGAGAAGCTGACAAACCAGCTAAACAGCAAAGAGAAGGCAATCGCAGCGGTGGACGTTCTGACCGCCGTCCTGCTGATTGTGAACGACGGAGCAAGCCGAAAAGCCGCGATTAATACCGTAGCAGCCATAGCGCGTGAAGCGATGGACAGATATGGGGAGTCAGAACAATGAAACCGACCTATCAAGACATCAAAGCCGCCGCGCAATACCGCTGGCAGGAAATTCACGCCGCCATCGGCATAGACCCGCGATACCTGAAAAACAAACACCAGCCTTGCCCCGCGTGTGGGGGCAAAGACCGTTTCAGATACGACGACAAGGACGGTAGCGGCACATTCATTTGTAGCCATTGGGAGAACGGCGCGGGCGACGGTTTCGGCTTGGTAATGCACTATCTGAATTGCGGTTTTGACGAAGCATTGCACGCCGTAGCGGGCGTGTTGAACATGGGCGGGGCAAACCCCTTGCCGATACCGCCCACACGCCCGCAGACGCAGCCACGCCCCGAAAAGACCAAATCGGCAAACTTGCCGCGTTGTGGAACGGGGCAGAGCCGGTAACCGCCGATTCCCCCGCCGTGCAGTATTTGAAATCACGCGGTTTGGACATGGCGCAATTACCTGAAAACGTCCGTTTTTTGAAAGGAGCGGATTATTGGACGATGGGGGAGGACAAGCCGCTTTTTATCGGTCGTTTCCCCTGTATGGTTTGTGCCATCCGCGATACGGGCGGCGAGCTTCAAGGCTTGCACATGACCTATTTTCAGACGACCTATGACAAGCCATACGGAGAGAACGGGCTACACGCCCCGCATTATCGAAAGCTGGCAATCAAACATCCCGAAACGGGCGAAGCCTTGCCCGCCAAGAAAATGCAGAGCCGCAAACAGGGCAGCATTTCAGGCATGGCGGTTCACTTGTTCCCCATCCCTGAAAACGGACGACTTGTTATCGCAGAGGGGATAGAAACCGCCCTTGCCGCCCGCGAACTGTTCCAAGCCCATGACTGGGGCTTATCCGCCGCCTTGAGCGCAAACAGCATGGCGAAATACCGACTTTCAGACGACCTAAAGGAAATCGTGATTATTGCCGATAACGACACCCCGCGCCCCGTAGGTTTCAAAGCCGCGCATGATTTGGCAGTCCGAGCCATCAAGCGGGGCATCAAGGCGCGTATATGGCAGAGCGACACACCAGGCTATGACGCATTGGACGAACTGAAAGAAAAAAGGTCGTCTGAAGCCCAATCAGACGACCCTACCCAACAAAACGGAGACGTTACACCATGAAAACGAACGTAATTATAGACGCTAAAGCCATTGAAGACTACAACATCAACGACATCGAACCATACCGCCCGCGCCCCCGCTTCGATACCGACCATCGGGGCGTATGGTGGATAAACGTCAGGACAGGCAAAGACGGCGAAGCCGTCGAAGCAGAGCCGCTATTGCTTTCCGACCCTATCGACATCATCGGCACGGGGCAGGACAACGACGGCGCGTATTACCGCGTTATCCGCTGGCAGGACAAAATTACACGCCAAACCAAGACCGCCGCCATCCCACAAGCGGAAATCGGCACGGTTCAGGGCTGGCAGCGATTGCAGAGTTACGGCTTGACCGTCTTATCAGGCAGAGCCAAACGCGAACGGCTTGCCGATTATTTGCAGACACAGGGCAGCCGTACCGCCTTTACCATTACCGACCGCGCGGGCTGGCACGGCGACACCTACATCATGCCCAGCGGCGAAACCATCACGGCAGACGGCAAAACGCCCGCCGTCATCTACAACGGCGACACCAGCCAAGCGGCGGCATACCGACCAAACGGAGAACTTGGTGACTGGCAGCAAAATATCGCCCGATACGCAGCGGGAAACAGCCGCCTATGCTTGGCATTGGGCGCGTCCTTTGCCGCCCCCTTGCTGTCCCTGTTGAGCGAAGAATCAGGCGGTTTTCATCTGACGGGCGATTCATCCGACGGCAAGACTACCGCCGCAAAAGCAGCCTTGAGCGTATGGGGCAGACCATCGGGCAGCCTGTTGTCTTGGAGCGGCACGAAAATAGGCTTTTCCAATACCGCCGCCGCCCGCAACGACGGCTTGCTGGTGTTGGACGAAATCGGGCAGGCAAGCCCCCACGTCATCGGCGACACCGTTTACAGCGTCATGAACGGAATCAACAAAGTACAGGGCGCAAAACAGGGCGGAAACCGCGCCTTGAGCCGCTGGAAAGTGATGATGTTCTCGACAGGCGAAAAGACCCCCGATTCCATCCTGAAACACCACAAAGGCGATTGGAACGCCGGGCAAGCCGCCCGTCTGCCCAGTATCAGAGCCGCCGCCCGATACGGTATTTACGACACCTTGCACGGCTTCGAGAGCGGCGCATTATTGAGCGAACATATCGCCCAATCCGCCGAGCAATATCACGGAGCGGCGGGCAGAGCTTTCATCCGACGGCTTTCAGACAACCCAGAGCAAGCCAAACAGCAGGCAAACGAGCGCATGACCGCATTTATGGAGACCGTCCCCGAATTGTCAGGACAGGCGCGAAGAGTGGCAAAACGCTTTGCCCTTGCCGCCGCCGCATTGGAGCTTGCCGCCCCCGTTACCGGTTTAGCCGCCGGCGTAGGCATGGCAGGCGTGAAACAATGCTTTGATGAATGGCTTGAAGCCAACGGGGCGGGGAAACACGAAGACCGCCGCATCATCGAGCAGGCAGCCGCATTTATGGACGTTTACGCTTTGTCCATGCGCTTTTCAGACTGGAGCAGCCAAACCGTGAACCAAAATCACGCAGGCTATCGGAAACAAGAGGGGCATATCACTGAATATTGGTTGATTCCTGTTGTATTTGAAGAAGAAATCTGCCAAAACTTCGACAAGCTGAAAGTTTGCGAAGTGTTACACGCCGAACAATGGCTGAAAAAACCAAACAACGGCAGATGGCAACACCAGCGCAAATACAACGGCGCGTCGGCAAGATTCTATGTTTTGATGGGAGAAGCCCCGCCCGATATTGACGAATGACCGAGAGACAGCCCGCTATGACCGATACAGGCGGGCTTTTTTGC
This sequence comes from uncultured Neisseria sp., assembly GCA_927911515.1. Taxonomy (GTDB): domain Bacteria; phylum Pseudomonadota; class Gammaproteobacteria; order Burkholderiales; family Neisseriaceae; genus Neisseria. Next base: position 1,513 of record CAKMQH010000182.1, on the reverse strand, counting down.
GCCCATTACTTCAGGCGAACCATTCCATACGCCATAAAATCAACAGCAAGCCCCAAATTCTCGAAAATTAGGGCTATTCAACCCCTGCCTAATACCAATACCATACCCAAACGGCAAAACTCGCCTACGGCGCAATTACGCCCTATTTCCGCCATGACCGACGGGGATAAATAATTTCAAGACCAATACGCGCGCGTAAATAAAACCCCTATGCGCGTGAGTAAATATAGTGGTTACCGTGGTTACAACAAAACTTAACATTTATAACTATATGAATATCAATATAAAAACAAAGAAAAAACGGTAACCACCTACATTAATTTAACAGGTTACTGAGTGGTTACCAGTGGTTACCCTTTTATTTTCATGTACTTACACTCAAAATCAAATAGCGGTAACCAGCGGTAACCATGTAAATCTCTGTAAGTGGTTACCTTGAAATCCTCGATTTATAAGGCTTTGGAAGCGCGGTAACCACGGTAACCACGGTAACCACTACTTTTTTTATCTATATATACGCTTTTTCTTTATTCTTGCCTCTTGCTGCTTATTTGTATAAAATTTGATACATGAACAGAGAGAAGCCGATTGAATGGCGTGATACATCGCTAGAAGACCTAAAAGCCTTTCCGATTGAAGCGGTAAGGCATTTCGGCTATGAGTTGGGATTAATCCAAAATGGCTTAGAGCCGACAGACTTCAAGCCGATGATTAGTCTTGGCAGCGGGGTTATGGAACTTAGAAAACGTTTGCCCGACGGGGCGTTTAGAGTAGTTTATGTGGCTAAGTTTGAAAAAGCCGTCTATGTATTGCACAGCTTCCAAAAGAAGAGCCAAAAAACCGCCCCGAAAGACACAGCAATCATCAAGAGCCGATATAGGGCATTGATACAGGAGATAGAAAAATGACATCGAAAACCACGCATATTACACCGGTAGGCGGTAATGTTTTTGCCGATTTGGGTTTTCAGCCTGACGAAGCCGCCAAACTCAAGGCACATAGCGATATGATTATCAGAACCAAGTTACAGCTTGCCGAAAGCGTCAGCGCATGGATAAAAGAGCAGAACTTGAAACAGGAACAGGCGGCAGAAATCTTTAACACCAGCCGCCCCCGTGTTTCCGATTTGGTAAACGGCAAAATCAGCAAGTTCACGATAGATGCGTTATTAACCATGCTTGCTAAGACAGGCAAAACGGCGGAACTGAATATCAGCCGCTAATCTGATGGCGAACAGCTAAAGTGGAGTAATGCTTACCCCTGAAAAATTTTGACTTTGACAAAATGGGGGTGTATTTGGGGGTATTTTTCCAAATTCATGGAATTATATTTATAAATATCAATATCTTAATTATTTAATTCGAGTCTCTCCGTCACACTATAAAATTTAACCGCTTTCGAGCGGTTATTTTTGTCTTTAGTTATCAGTCCTTCGTTTTGTCATTATTACTATATATAGTGGATTAAATTTAAATCAGGACAAGGTGACGAAGCCGCAGACATTACAGATAGT
>CAKMQH010000181.1 GCA_927911515.1 uncultured Neisseria sp. | reverse complement strand
CGGGGTAAATCGGCGAATCGGCGGCTTCGGTATCGTGTGCGGCATAAGGGGCAACCGTTTTGCCGCGATACAGCGGGTCTTTCCACAGCGGGTCGGGTTTGTAGCCGCGTTTTTCCATTTCTTCCATAATCAGCGCGTGATACAGATAGAGTTTGTCAGGCGAATGGGTGAAAACGTAATTCACCGTCGCGTGCGGTCTGCCCCAGCCTGCTCCGCGAAGCGCGGCACATTCGCGGTGTTGCCCTAAAAGCTGGGAGCGGGGGAGTAGCGGGATGAGGGTTTGGTGCCAGAGTCTCATGTTCGGTAGGTTGGAGGTTGACTGAAAGTGTGTTTTGATTTTCAGACGACCTATGGTTTAGTGGAGTAGTTCAAATATCTCAATGATGTTTTGCCGGTTAAGAAGGTGTACGACGTTTAGTATGGTCAGTCTTTACGTTGTGCAGCCATTCTTGCTTTCTTGGCGGTTGCCTGAATTTTTCTGTCGCTTTGCCACAGGCGGTAAAAAGGAGGCGCTAAGGTTAAGAGTAAGACAATTAAGGTAGCTTTTATTCCTGCCGATAGTCGTCGGTTAAGCGTATCTAATGTATAAGATAAAGGTTCTACATGTCCTTCTGTCAAACGGTAGTGATTGGTTTGTGTTTTAAATAAATCATAAAAAATGAACTTGTATTCTTGAGAATTTATCTGTTGTAAATCACAACCGCTTTTCGTATGTGTGAGGCAATTCAGGTCTTTAAGGCTTTTTGTGCAAACCTTGTCCTTCTCAGCGTTGAACTCATTCCATGGTTTCACTGAACAACTACTGCTGCCTGTTGTGAGAACGGGTATTTGAAACGAGGGGTTTACTTTGCTGCCTTGAGTATAAGTTTCGTGTTCGGGCGGTAAAAAATGAAACACAGCGTTTCCGGCTAGAATAGATACGGTCAGTCGCCAAACGAGAAACCAAACGACATTTAGTATTCTCAGTATGATTAGTCGAAATCGATCGGACATTTTTACTATTCTTTCTTTTCAGACGACCTTATTTCATCAAGGCACAGGTCGTCTGAAAGCGTGTTTCGGTTTTCAGACGACCTATGTTTAGTGGCGTGGTTCGAGTATCTCGATGACGTTTTGCCAGTCCATAAGGCGGGCAAAGTCTAGGGCGGTCAGTCCTTCTTGCGTGGTGGCGGCGGGGTTTGCGCCCAAGTCAAGCATGGCTTTGACCATGAGCGCGTTCCCTGCGATGGCTTCGTGATGCAGCGGTGTGTAGCCATCTTCGTCTTGTTCGCGCAGGTAATCCGGGTTTTGTGCCAACTGTTGACGGAAGTCGTCGAGGCAGTTTCGAGCCATCGGATGTTCGTCCAGATTTTCGGGGTGTTCTTTTTCTTCGTAAACCAGCAAGACTTCTTCGGGGTCGCCAAAGTTGATTCCCCATGCGGCATCGTGTTCTGCGCGCTCTTGCGGCGTCATTTGGATGCGGACTGCCTGTACGGTGAAGCCGCCGTAGGGAATGCCGTTACACAGGAACATCCAATCGCTGATTTCGTCAACCGGGACGCAAACGTTCTCGCCTTGTTCTACATTGGTCAGGTCGTTGGGTTCGTTGACCAGCGTACCGTAAATGTGCAAACCGTCGAAGTAGATGTCGTTTATCCACATGTGTTCGCAAATTTCGCCGTCTTCGCTGTCTTGGAAAAAAGGTACTTTGACCATGGCAAAGTCCAAGGCGGGGATGATGCGGCGGTTTTCCCAATAAAGCTCGCGCCAGAAATATTTGAATGTGGAACGTGCCTGTTCGAAGGCGTGGTTCATGAGTTCATTTTCCTGATCGACACCGTAAACAATAGATTCGCTCATTGGATTCTCCTAAGGTCAAAGTGGATGCGGGTCGTCTGAAAAGGGCTGCCGATGTGTTTTCAGACGACTGATGCTTATTGGACTAATATGCTGCCCCAGCCGTCGTAGTCGCCGTTGTTTTCGTAGGCGATATCGATTAACTCCCATGTATCGTTGTCGATGTCGGTCAGCGGGGCGTTTTTGGAAAGTTGCAGGCGGTAGCTCGGGTGGTCTTCTTCCTGCTCGATGCGGCCGCCGTCGCTGACGGTATAGCCTAATGTGCCGACTTTGGCGGCTGCGGCGTTCAGGTCTGCTTCGGTGTGGAAAAACAGCCAGTGGTCGATGGGTCGGGGCTGTTCGAGGCGGTCGCCGTCTTGTCGGAAACGGCGTAAAACCTGTTCGTTGCGGATGGCTTGCAGCTCGTAGCGGTCGGGATACAGGAATTCTTGATAAAACGACCATTCGGCATCTTCGCTGATTTTGATGTCGCAAACGCGGTCGTTTTGTATCAGCAAGGTACGGCAGGCTTGGGCGAAGGTTTCGGCATTGCGGCTGTAAAAATGCCAGTTTGCCGCGCCGTCTGTGGTAACTATGCCTGCGGGAATGTTGTCGTTGCCCGCCAGTCGGTCGATTTGGTCTTCGATGTCGTAAACCGCTTCGCTTTCTTCAGGCGTCGGGAAACCGTGTTCGTTGGTTTGTTCCAATTTCATGCTGACGTGCACATGCTGCGGATACTCTGCCAGCGGCGCGACTTCGATTAAGGCAAGATTGATGCGTAAGGCGGCGGGTGCGTCGCCAATGCGGCTGAAATAGACGTTCCAGTCTTGGGGGATGGAGAGGTTTTGCATAGGATGGGGTCGTCTGAAAATAGGGTTTGAATTTTTTCAGACGACCTCTGATGCTTTTTAGAGGTCGTCTGAAACTGTTTAAGCATCAAATATTATCAACACTTTGTCCTGTCAGCGCACGTTGGATATTGCGGTTCATGCGTTTGGCGGCGAAGTTGTCGGTGCTGCGGCTGAGTTTGGCGACGGCGGCGCGGATGTCTTCGGCGTTGCCGTCTTTCAGACGACCTTGCAAATCGGCGATGTCTTGCTGGATTTGTGCAAGCTCTTCGGCATCCAGCAAATCGCTATCCAACTCAAGGGCGGCGTTGACGGCGTCGGTCAGGCTTTCGGCTTCGACCACGGCTTCGGCGCGTGCGCGTGCCGCCATGTCTTCGGCGGCGTTGCTCATGCTGTCTTTGAGCATTTGGGTGATGGTGTCGTCGTCCAAACCGTAGGAAGGTTTGACTTCGATTTGCGCCTGTACGCCGGTGCTCTGTTCTTGTGCGGAAACGGACAGCAATCCGTCAGCGTCAACTTGGAAGGTAACGCGGATACGCGCCGCGCCTGCTGCCATGGGCGGAATACCGCGCAGGGTGAATTTGGCAAGGCTGCGGCAGTCGGAAACGAGTTCGCGCTCGCCTTGTACGACGTGTATCGTCATGGCGGTTTGACCGTCTTTGAAGGTGGTAAAGTCCTGCGCGCGCGCGGTGGGGATGGTGGAATTGCGCGGGATGATTTTTTCGGCGAGTCCGCCGTAGGTTTCCAAACCGAGCGACAGGGGGGTAACGTCCAGCAGCAGCCATTCGCCGTCGGTTTTGTTGCCGGCAAGGACGTTCGCCTGTATGGCGGCGCCGAGTGCGACGACTTCGTCAGGGTTGAGGTTGTTCAGCGGGGTTTGTCCGAAGAAGGTGGCGACCGCTTGTTGGACGTGCAGCATACGGGTGGAACCGCCGACCATAATCACGCCTTTAATGTCGGCTTTGGTCACACCTGCGTCTTTCAGTGCCTGTTTTACCGGCTCTATGGTTTTTTGCACCAGATTTTGCGTCAGGTGGTGAAATTCTTGGCGGGTAATGACGGTATGGATTTTGCGGCCGTCTGAAAGCGTGGCTTCGACGACGGCTTCGGTTTGGCCGGTCAGTTGTTCTTTGGCGGCGCGGACAAGGGAAAGCAGAAGCTGGCTGTCGCGCTCGTTGAGTTTGGAAAGGTCGTTTTTGTTCGAGCAGGTGGCAGAACAGGCGGTGGTCGAAATCGTCGCCGCCCAATGCGCTGTTGCCGCCGGTGGCTTTGACTTCAAACAGCCCTTTGGTCAGTTGCAATACAGATACGTCGAATGTGCCGCCGCCCAAGTCGTAAACGACAAACGTTCCTTCCGAAGCGTTGTCCAGTCCGTAGGCAATCGCGGCGGCGGTCGGCTCGTTAAGGAGGCGCAATACGTTCAAGCCCGCCAAACGCGCGGCATCTTTGGTGGCTTGGCGTTGGGCATCGTCGAAATAGGCAGGAACGGTAATGACGGCGCCAACCAAATCGCCGCCCAATGTTTCTTCGGCACGCGATTTGAGGGCTTTGAGGATTTCAGACGACACTTCGATAGGCGTTTTGGCACCTTGACGGGTGTTCAGCTCGACCACACGCTCGTTGGGTGTGAACCGGTAGGGCAGGTATTGCGCCTCATGCGCGAGGTCGGTAAGTGTGCGGCCAATCAGGCGTTTGGCGGAACTGACGGTGTTCAGCGGGTCGGTTTTTTGGGCGGAAAGGGCGGTTTTGCCGACTTCGACGGCGTCGCCTTCACCGTAGCGGACGACGGAGGGCAGGGTGGTGCGCCCGTCAATATCGGTCAGACAAACCGGGCTGCCGCTGCGGACGGTGGCAACCAGGCTGTTGGTCGTACCCAAGTCGATGCCGACGGCGAGGCGGTGTTGATGCGGAGCGGCGGACATGCCGGGTTCGGAAATCTGCAAAAGAGCCATGATTGTGTGCCTTTTGATGCTGTATTTATTAGGATAGGGCGGTATTTTAACAGATTTCGGGCGGATAGTTGAGCGGTTTGGTAGGGAATTGACTGTGGTTAGAGGGTTTGCATTTTTAGATAAAAACAAAGCCGACCGGATTGCTTTTTCAGGTCGGCTTTGTGTTTAAACATGGATGCCGTCGATTTCGGCGTACCGCTTTGCTTTTTCTTCCTCACTCAAAAACGAGGCTTTGAACGAGTTTTTGCACAAGGCGCGGATGTCTGTTTCATTCAAACCCAATGCGTCGGCAAGTTCGATAAAATTTTGGTTGAGGTAGCCGCCGAAATAGGCGGGGTCGTCTGAATTGACGGTAACCAATACGCCGCGCTCAAGCATACGGCGCAGATTGTGTCGGGACAGGTCGCTGACGACTTTGAGCTTGAGGTTGCTTAAGGGGCATACGGTCAGGGGCATTTGTTCGACAATCAGACGCTGCATAAGGGTTTCGTCTTCTTCGGAGCGCACGCCGTGGTCGATGCGGACGACTTTCAACAAATCCAACGCTTCCCAAACGTATTCGGGCGGGCCTTCTTCGCCGGCATGGGCGACGGCGGGAAAACCTTGCGCGCGGGCTTGGGCGAAGACGCGCTCGAATTTCGAGGGCGGGTTGCCGACTTCGCCCGAATCCAGTCCGATGCCGTCGATATGTCGTCTGAAAGGCTGTGCTTGGGTAAGCGTTTCAAACGCGGATTCTTCGCTCAAATGCCGCAGGAAACACATAATCAGCCTGCTGGAAATGCCCCATTTTTCCTGCGCTTCCAGACGGGCGCGGGTAATGCCGTTGATGACGGTTTCAAACGATACGCCGCGCGCGGTATGGGTTTGCGGGTCGAAGAAGATTTCGGTATGGACGACGTTGTCCTCGCGGCAGCGGGCGAAATAGGCGGTGGTCAGGTCGTAAAAATCCTGTTCGTGGAGCAAGACCGCCGCCGCTGCGTAGTAAATATCGAGGAAGGATTGCAGGTTGTGAAAATCGTAAGCGCGGCGCACGGCTTCAACATCCGCATAGGGAATGGAAACGCCGTTGCGCTCGGCGATGGCGAACATCAATTCCGGTTCGAACGTGCCTTCGATATGGACGTGCAATTCGGCTTTAGGCAGGGCGCGGATTAAGGCGTGGACGGACATGGGTGGTACTCGCTCGGTCAATAATGGCGGCGGCGGAAGAAGAACATTCCTTCGCTGTCCACTTCAAGGATGTAGCGGCCGTTTTGAACGGCGGCATAACCGCTTTTGCCTGCCTGATAGGGTTGCAGGGCGGCATGGGAGAGGAGGTAGCTCGTCAGTTTGCCACCGTCTTCGGCAATGTTGTCGACCAATTTGGCAAACAAGGTATGGCATTTGCCGTTTTCAGTCCAGCCCAAAGGCTCGCCTTTGTCCCCGGTTTCCATACATTTGCCGCTGATGACTTCCAAGTCGTTGGGGTGGTTGCCGATCAGTTGGATGACGTTTTGTTCGGACAAGCCGTTAATCGGATAGCTGATTTGTTTTTTGTTGTCGTTGGTTTTACCTTCGCTGCTTTGTCCTAAGTCCAAACCTGCGATGGCGTTGTTGTCGATGTATTTGACTTTAAACACGGGCTTTGGCGCGGCTTCGGCGGCATTTTGTGCGGACTCGGCTGGGGCTTCAGATTTGCCGCAGGCGGCGAGCAAAAGGGCGGATAAGAGAATCGGAAAGGTTTTCATCGGATATTCCTTGTTCTGAACAGGAAAAGGTCTCTGAAATATGAGCGGGCTGCTTTTTCAGACGACCTTTTGAGATTTACTTCAATGGACGGATGCCGACGGCGTCGCGTACTTTGTCCAGCAGTTCGCGCGCTTCTTTGCGCGCTTTGGCGGCGCCTGCCTGCAGGATGTCTTCGATTTGCGAAGGATTGGCAGTCAGCTCGTTGTAGCGTTCGCGCGGTTCAGCCAGCTCGGCGTTGATTTTGGCGGCCAAGAGTTTTTGGCTTCGCCCCATGCCAAGCCTTCGGCAAGCATTTGTGTGAACGCTGCGGTTTCAGACGACGTGGAGAAGGCTTTGTAGATTTCAAACAAAGGGCTTTCGTCAGGCTGTTTCGGCTCGCCCGGCTCTTTCATGTTGGTGATGATTTTGTTGACCGATTTTTGGGTTTTCTTGTCGTTTTCCCAAAGCGGAATGGTGTTGCCGTAGGATTTGGACATTTTGCGCCCGTCCAAACCGACCAAGAGTTCGACGTTTTCGTCGATTTTCACTTCGGGCAGGGTGAAAACTTCTTTGAAGCGGTGGTTGAAGCGACCGGCGATGTCGCGCGCCATTTCGACGTGTTGGATTTGGTCGCGGCCGACAGGTACTTCGTTGGCGTTGAACATGAGAATGTCGGCGGTCATCAGGATAGGGTAGCTATACAGACCCATTTCCACGCCGTGGTCGGGGTCTTCCTGATTGTTCTCGGCGTTTGCCTGCACGGCGGCTTTATAAGCGTGGGCGCGGTTCATCAGGCCTTTGGCGGTGATGCAGGTCAGAATCCAGTTCAATTCCATCACTTCGGAAATGTCGCTTTGGCGGTAGAAGGTGGTGCGCTCGGGGTCGAGTCCGCAGGCAAGCCAAGTGGCGGCAACGGCCTGGGTGGATTGGTGAATCATCTCCGGCTCATGGCATTTGATGATGCCGTGGTAGTCGGCGAGGAAGAGGAAGGATTCGGTATCGGGGTTTTGCGCCGCGCGGACGGCAGGGCGGATGGCGCCGACGTAGTTGCCCAGATGCGGGATGCCTGTGGTGGTTACGCCGGTGAGGACGCGTTTCTTGCTCATGGGGATATCCTTAATGGCTCAAGGTCGTCTGAAATGAAATAGGGATTGATTATACCTGATTCCAATGTGTTTTCACTTTATGGGAGAGGGCGGTTTCAGGCAGTTTATTAACAAGATGGATCGTTTTAAACCTTACCAGCTGTCGCGCTTCATGCGGTCGAGTTGGCGGCGGTCGCGTTTGGTCGGTCTGCCGTCGGGATACGCCGCGCTGATGCGGCTTGCCTGGTCGAGCTGTTTTTGCGCTTCGCGTTCGGCGGCGGTTTTCATGTCTTCTTCGTAAAGCTGGCGCGCTTCGGGCGCGGGGCGGCGTTGGTGGTTGAGTGCCAATACTTTGATTTTGTAAGGCAGCGAATTGAGCGTCAGGTCGATGGTGTCGCCTGCGCTGATGTTTTGCTGTTTTTGACTTTGGCGCCGTTGACCTGAACCCTGCCCAATTCGATATGTTTTTGAGCCAGTGCGCGGGTTTTGAAAAAGCGCGCAGCCCAAAGCCATTTGTCGAGCCGCATCGCCGTATTGTCGTGGTCGTTTTTCATAGACTGTTTGAAATGATTGAACTGAATGGAAGTTTATCATAAGATACGGCACTTTATTTGTTTAGTGCAGATATACTATATCGTTGTAAAAGGTCGTCTGAAAAGGCATCCGCCCAATTATCTGCCGTCTTGCACGGCATATCCTCAATGAGAAATGCTGCCAAATATGCCTGATTGGCGTATGATAGCGGCAGCGTCCCTACCGAGAGCTTCACCCTATGAAACCAGTTTTTTTGGATTTTGAACAACCCATCGCCGAATTAACCAATAAAATCGAAGAGTTGCGCTTTGTGCAGGGCGAGTCCGCCGTCGATATTTCCGATGAAATCGCCAGATTGCAGAAGAAAAGCAACGACTTGACCAAATCGATTTTCAACAAGCTGACGCCCGCTCAGATTTCGCAGGTTTCACGCCATCCCCAACGTCCTTACACCTTAGATTACATCCAAGCCATTTTTACCGATTTTGAAGAGTTGCACGGCGACCGCCATTATTCAGACGACCATGCCATCGTCGGTGGTTTGGCGCGCTTCAACGGACAAAGCGTGATGGTTATCGGCCATCAAAAAGGCCGCGATACCAAAGAAAAAAATCCGCCGCAATTTCGGTATGCCGCGCCCTGAAGGCTATCGTAAAGCACTGCGTTTGATGCAGACCGCCGAGAAATTCAATATTCCTGTGATGACTTTTGTCGATACGCCGGGCGCGTATCCGGGCATCGGCGCGGAAGAGCGCGGTCAGTCCGAAGCCATCGGACGCAACCTGTACGAATTGACCCGACTGCGTGTGCCGGTTTTGTGTACCATTATCGGCGAGGGTGGTTCCGGCGGCGCGCTGGCGATTGCGGTCGGCGATTACGTCAATATGCTGCAATATTCGACTTACTCGGTTATTTCTCCGGAAGGCTGCGCGTCTATTCTGTGGAAAACCGCCGAGAAAGCGGCAGATGCCGCGCAAGCCTTGGGTATTACCGCCAAACGCCTGCAAGAATTGGATTTGATTGACAGCGTGATCAGCGAACCTTTGGGCGGTGCGCACGTGATTTTGAAACGACCATGAAAAAACGTCAAAACGGTGTTGGAAAGCGAGTTGCACGAGGCGCAAAATATGCCGATGGCGGATTTGCTGTCCCGCCGTTTTGACCGGATTATGGCTTACGGCAAGTTTACGGATAAGTAAACAATTAATGTGCAGAAAAGCAGGCAGAAGTCCCCCTGCCTGCTTTTTCATTTCTAAGAACTTGCCTTGCCGACAGCATAGATTACGCCATATGAACCCGACGTCGTCTGAAAACCTTCCGCCTCAATGCCGCAGTTTGTTGGAAACCCTGCGTCTTTCGGCGCGTTCGCTTCCGGATGGTTGCATGGTAACGGTTGGATTGAGCGGCGGTTTGGATTCGGTGGTGTTGCTGCATATGCTGGCGTGTTTGCGGGAAGAGCTTGGATTGGACGTACACGCTTTACATGTTCATCATGGATTGAGCTGCAATGCGGATGACTGGCTGGTGTTTTGCACACGCTTATGCCAAGAATGGAATGTGCCGTTCAGAAGTGTAAAAGTTGAAGTCAAAAAAGACGGGTTGGGAATCGAAGCCGCCGCACGGAAAGCACGTTATCAGGCGTTTTCAGACGACCCTTCCGGTGTCATCGCGTTGGCGCACCATCAGGATGATCAAATTGAAACATTCATGCTCGCGGCAGTTCGCGGCGGCGGCATCAAAGCACTTGCCGCTATGCCGCAATGGCGCAAACTGGATGAGGAAACGCAAATTTGGCGGCCACTGCTGACGTTTCCCCGAAAAGAATTGGAAAACTACGCCGCTGCCTGCAACCTGCCGAACATCGAAGATGAAAGTAACGCCGATACAGCCTTTTTAAGAAATTGGATGCGTTACGAGGCGTTGCCGGTTTGGCGGGAGCGCATTCCGAATTTCGACCGTCATGTTTGTGCCAACATTCGTTCGTTACAAACCGATTTGGCGATTTTGGACGAAGTTGTCGATGCGGATTATCAGATGGTTTGCGAAAGCGGACGTTTCCAAGTCAGCCGTTGGCAGGCATTTAGTGAAGCGCGCCGCAGTCGGATTCTTTGGCGGTTTTTTAAGGAGAATGGGATTGTGGAAAGTTCTCCGAGAAAGCTGGCGGATTTCGCGCGGATACTGTTGGAAGCGGAAACTGCACAATGGCAGTTCGGCGAAACATCGGTATGTTTATATCGGGATTTTTTATTTATATTGAAACAAAGCCAGTTTGCAGACGCAGATTGGATAAAGGGAAAAGAAGTCAGAGGTCGTCTGAAAAATATTCTCCAAGAAAATGGCTTTTTTCTGGTGCCACACCGCAACGGATTGCCGGAATCGGTTTTGGAAGAAGAAGGAATCATTCGGACGGCGGGCAGTGATGATATGATGAACGTAGGGTTTTTGTTCAAAAATGTTAAGAAAGTGTTGCAAGAAAACCATATCGTACCGTTCGTCAGAAAATGCTGGCCGATTATCACAAATACTGACGGAAACTGCATTGCTATTGTTAACCTTACAGTAAGCCACGATTTTCAAGGGATTGACGGTTTTTTACCGGTTTACGGAAAATTTTTGAGATATAAATGGAACTAAATGCGGCAATAGCTGTCTTTAACTGGCACAGCACGCTTTACTACTTTATAGCTTATAATGCAGTTATTATAAAAAGGTAAAATATGAATGATCGCCAGATTGATCAAGTCTTGGTAGAGCGAGCGCAGAAAGGCGAACAAAAAAGCATTCGAGATGCTGATGTCCAAATATCAGCGTCGGCTCATTAGATTGATTTCCCGTTTTGTCAAAGACGAACACGAAGTCAACGATGTGGCTCAAGAGGCAATGATCAGGGCTTACCGTGCCTTGCCGAATTTTCGTAGCGAGAGCGCGTTTTATACTTGGCTGTATCGGATTGCTATCAATACTGCCAAAAATTTCTTAGTAACATCAGGAAAGCTGCCGTTCGTCAGTGCAGAGGCTGCCAATGAAGACGGGGATATTTTGGATTTATCGGATCAGATTGCGGATTATCATACGCCGGAAGCTGAGATGATCAATCGGGAAATCCTGCAAACAGTCGAATCAACGATTTCGCATTTGCCTGAGGACTTACGCAAAGCCATTACCTTGCGGGAAATGGACGGTTTGTCTTACGAGGAAATAGCCACGATTATGGATTGCCCGATAGGGACGGTCCGTTCCCGTATTTTTAGGGCGCGGGAAGTGATAGCAAAAGATTTGAGGCCTTTGCTGGAAACTTCTGAAAATCAAAGGTGGTAATAAAATGGTAATAACTATGAGCACAACACACGAATATATCTCCATGTTGATGGATAACGACGATGTATCTGAAGAGATGCTAGACCGTCTGTTGTCCGACGATGCCGCTGCCGAAGCGTGGTACGAGTACCATCTGATTGGCGATTGCATGCGCTATAAAGCAGGTACGGGGCGCGATGCGGATTTCATGCAAAGCGCAGCATTTACTGCTACGCTTGCCGAAATCAGCGAAGAACATAAGCAACGTCATAAGGCTGAAGTTGCCGCAGCGATGTCTGCTAAGGGTGTTCAAGCTGCAAACAACTCTTTCTTCAAATCTTTCGCCGTTGCCGCCAGCGTGGCTGCGGTTGCCGTCGCCGTATGGCAATTCGGTCCGCAAGTGAAAGGCGATTCTGCAGGTATGGTTGCGAAAAAAGCTGTTGAAACCAAAAACCAGCAGGAAAATATCGTACCTGTGGCCGCCAATCCGACAGCAAAAAATGCTTCGGACGCTGTGGTAATGCCTGAATCTGCAAAGAATGATAAAGGTGTGAGTCAGACTACGGTTCGAACTGAAATGCAGGTTCAACAGGATTCTATCGTCCACTAAACTGCATATAAAGACAGATTTCCATCAAGTAGAGAAATCCCTTCCCGAGCTATTCGGGCAGGGATTTTATTTTTGATTGTATAGTGGATTAACTTTAAACCAGTACGGCGTTGCCTCGCCTTAGCTCAAAGAGAACGATTCTCTAAGGTGCTGAAGCACCAAGTGAATCGGTTCCGTACTATCTGTACTGTCTGCGGCTTCGTCGCCTTGTCCTGATT
>CAKMQH010000180.1 GCA_927911515.1 uncultured Neisseria sp. | reverse complement strand
TAGTCGGGAGGTATTAAGGGGTATTGGGTAAATTAGGCGTATTAGGGGAGAAAACAGCCGAAAACCTGTGTTTGGGCTTCGGCTGTCGAGGGAAGGGCTTTTTTGCAAAGGTCTCATTTAGTATCTCTTCTTTTGCTTTTCGATGCAGTAAATAACGTTACTTTTCCAATACTGGTAAAAGGGAATCATCGCCTTTATTCATAATATCTTTTTGCATTTTTGCTATTTCAGAGGTTGATGAATTAGAATAACAAATTTCTTTAAGTATTTTTAGTCGTTCTTGAGGATGACTGTCATTCCATTGAGCCAGTTTTGTTGTTTTTCCAAAAAGCTGAGTAGTATGTAAGATCAAATGGTTATATTGTTCATGGTTAAATTCGGGGGCTAACCAGTTTTTGAGTGTTTTCCAAAAACTTTCATGATGATCAGTAAGTGTCGCTGCAACATCTTTTACTTCAATTTGGCTTCCTGTATTTTCTCCTTCAGTAATAAAGCTAATATCACCATCTTTTTCCAGATAAATACAATCCCCTTTTCCCATCTCAAAACATTTATCAAGTGCAACTATGCTTTGATGATAAAAAGCCTGCGCGGTTGTCAGTGCAGAGTTTTTTGTTTCTTTTACCATTTTTTTCTCCAAAATTTGTAGATTGGTATTTATGAAAATAATAACTAAATCAAAATTTAGACGGATAATAGATCAATCATTTGTAACTTTCAAATATCACATTATCAAATGGATAAGTAGACACTTTGGATATTTATATTGGGTGATTTGTATCACTACCTAGGAATTCTAGCTGCTCCTCTTCTTCCTCAATTTTTCCTTCTTCAAAATATACCGACGTTAACCAATGCCTCCAAGCAGCTTCTTGCCCTGTTGCAGTAAATTTGGCAGCAAGTATAGGCTGGTATTCTAGAATCCGAAATTTCCAGCTACTTTACTCCGCTTTCAGACGACCTGAAACCGTGTGTCCACGCCCTTTCGGCAACGCCTTTAAGCCGCACGATTTTTCATTTAACCAACAACCGTCCCTGTCTCGCCAAATTCAAAGTCGCCAGTAACAGCAACATCACCAAGCCGGAGCCTGCGGTGGCGAGGAAATAGCCTAAAAACAGTAAACGTTGTTCGGCGATCAAATGGAAACCGCAGCCCGTCATTGCCGCCAAACCGAACGAGAAACCCCAAAAGCTAGGGCTGAAACCCTGTTCCAGCATCCAAGGCAGAAGGCGCAGCAGTAGCAGGAATTGCAGGCAGCCGTAGCCGATTAAAAGCAGCGCGAAGGTATCGATGTGTCCGCCTGATGCAGCAAAATAGGCGCCGCAGCCGACAAAAGCAGGCGCAAGCTGAATGCCGACAATACCGCGCACAGGAGCGTTGACGGGTGTGCCGGTACGCAAACGGCTCAATATGGCGGCTTCCAAGCTAAGCCATGAAAACATCCCCGCGCCCAAAAACAGCCAGGCGTAATCCGACCAACCCAATACCGCCATTGCGGTCGCGCTGACAAAATTGGTGGCAACGGTGGGCAGGTACACAATCGGCGTGGTGGCATCAAGGGTATGGACGCCGCGCCACAAGCCGCCTGCGCGGTACATGGCAAATGCTAACTGTCCCGCCGTTCCGAGCAAAATCAACCCTTTTGCCGGTAGCGTTTGGTAGGGCAAGGCTGCCAAACCCGCCAGCATCGTGGTAATCGGAATCGCGCTGATGAAACAGCATTGCACCAAATCCTGCAAATCCTGCAAAAATTCGGGGCGGAAAAAACGGATTTTAATGATGTAGGCAATGACCAGCAGCAGCCAAAGCATAAAGGCGGCGGCTAACAGCGTTTCCGCAGCCCAATGCGGTAAAAGCCCGATACGCGCGCCATAACGCCAAGACAAACCGAGCGCGAAAAAGCCCCCAACGGCATGCTGAAATAGCTGAGGGGGACGGGAAATTTTTTTGGTACTCATACTGTGATGTGTGTGTTAAGGAAAAGCTTATAGTATAGCGGATTGGAATCTGTAAACGTAGATTCCGGCAGGGGCCAACAAAACTGTCAAGTGATTAAGAATGTTGGGTTTGGTTAGTCTAGCGTGCCTATTGAGGCCGTCTGAAAAGTGTAAGTCTGCTTTTTGGGCTTTCAGACGGCCTTTAAAAGCAGCCTGCACTTTTAAACGGTCTTAAGCGCTATCCGCCCTGCCTGGGCAGGCGCTGTTTTTTCAGTATGCGCCCCACAGCATCAGCAGGGCGCACAGTAAAAACAATATCCATTGGCCGAGCAGGAAATAAGTTTTGCCGCGCGCACCGGCCATTTTAAGCTGTATCAGCCACGCGGCGCACCATAGGCCCAGATAAGCGGCAACAAAACGGGCGGAGGCGGCTTCCATGCCGTCGAAAACCCGTGTAAACGCAAACAGGCAGGCTATGGCGGCAAGCAGCAGTAAATCTATGCTGACCAACTGAAAGGCGCACACAGCCTGCATCCAGTTGCGCATACCCTGTTGCGTAGTGTTTTCTTCATCGGGTTTTTGACTTAAGGTTTCGCGGGTGCCGACAAAAAGATGGGCAAAAAATGCCACGGCCAACAGCAGGGCGGCCGCTGCAAAGGGAATGTTCATATTTTGCTCCGATTTTGATGGTTTGACATATTTTCTTTTCGATTACGTTTATGGCGTTTTTCAGATGTTAAGGTCGTCTGAAAAAGCAAATGCGGCGGCTGTATCAAACGGTTTGCGGAAGGTGATGCAGTAAAAGCGGTTGTCCCACAGCAGCCGCGTTTTCTTTCCCTGTACGGTTTCGGGAATGCAGTTTTCGATTTGTGTCAGGTCGAAATCAGTGTCTTGGAAGTAGCTCCGCGTGAACAGGCTTTTTTTTGTATTGTTGTTGGATGAAGTCGGTGGTTTCGTCTGCAATCATGATTTTGGTGCCGGGCTTGGCGATGCGCAGCATTTCGTTGATGGCTTTTTGCTTGTCGCTGAAAAAGTTGATGCCGCCTACATGGAATACGACGTCGAACATATTGTCGGCAAAGGGTAAGTCTTCGGCGTTGCAGTGTACCAAGTCCAAGCCTGCCGCTTTTTTCTGCCACACGTCGCGGCAGCGTTCCAACATGCCGAGCGACAGGTCGGCACCGGTCAAGTCCAGCGCGGCGGGGTCGATGTCGGCGGGCAGGTGGTTTAAATCGGTACCTGTGCCGATGGAGACGTAGAGCGCGGTGCAATCCTGCCGCCACTCCAGTTCGCCCATCAGGCTGCGCCGTGTCTCGTTGATGCTGTTGCCGTATCTGAGGCGGGCTATCCAGCGTTCGCCGAAGTCGTACCAACGGGCGAGGCGGTTGTACATGTTCATGTATTTGGCGTTGTCGCCCGTTACGTTGTCGTAATCGAGGCACAACAAGATGCCGTCTTGTTCGGGCGGAAGCTGATTTTGCAGGGCGGGTTTGAGTTTTTGGATGAGTTTGGCGGAAGGCATGGTGCTTCTCCTGTCGATGATTGAACGATGCGTATTTCGAGTCGGGATTCGACAAGGCTGTTATAGTGGATTAAATTTTAAATCAGGACAAGGCGACGAAGCCGCAGACAGTACAAATAGTACGGAACCGATTCACTGGTGCTTCAGCACCTTAGAGAATCGTTCTCTTTGAGCTAAGGCGAGGCAACGCCGTATGGTTTAAAGTT
>CAKMQH010000179.1 GCA_927911515.1 uncultured Neisseria sp. | reverse complement strand
GAATATAGTGGATTAACTTTAAACCAGTACGGCGTTGCCTCGCCTTGCCGTACTATCTGTACTGTCTGCGGCTTCGTCGCCTTGTCCTGATTTAAAGTTAATCCACTATAAGTCGTTCAGGCTGGGGTTTCGATGCGGTTGTCGGGCATGACCAGCCAGACTTTTGCCTGTTTGGCGCGGGCGGCGGTACGGATGGCGGCTTCGTCCATGATGGAGAACGCGGTGGAGAAGGCATCGGCAACGGCGGCGGTCGGCGCCATGACGCTGACGCTGCGGTAGCGCGGTGTGGCAGTGCCGGTGCGCGGGTCGAAGAGGTGGGTGAACTTGCCGGCCTCGTCCATTACGGTACCGTAGCCGCCTGATGTGGCGAAGGCTTGGTTTTGCATGGGGAGGGTCAGGAGGGTGGCTTCTTCGTTTTGGGGATTGCGGATGCCGACGTTCCATGTGCGTTGGTTGTCGGTGTCGAAGCCGCGGATTTCGCCCATATCGACAAGGGCTTGGCGGATGCCGTGTTGTTGCAGCAGGGCGGTGATTTTGTCGGTGATGTAGCCTTGGGCGATGCCATTGAGGGACAAACCCATGCCTTTTTTGTTCGAAGATGATGGCTTTTTGGTCGAAGACGACGTGTTTGAAGCCGACTAGTTTGAGAGTGCGCCGGATGTCCGGTTCGGACGGTGGGGTTTCGGCACGCGGGTTGCGTCGGAAATGGTCTGCGTAAAGGTTCCACAGCACTTGGACGGTGGGGTCGAACGCACCGTCGGTCAGGGCGTGGATGTCGCGGCAGATGCTCAAAAGGGCGAGGAAATCGGGCGGCGGGTTGTTCAGACGACCTTCTTTGTTCAGTCGGTTGATCAGGCTGTCTTCGCGGTAGAGGCTGAAGATTTTTCGAGGCGGGCGACTTCGGCGAGAACTTTGTTGACAAGGATTTCAGCTTCTTTGCGGTCAACGCCGAAGAGGCGGAGCTCGGCGCCGGAACCCAGCGCAATGCCTTTCCAGATAACGGGTTCGCCGGTAGTTGGTAACAGGGCGGGGCGGTTGCGGTTCAGGAGAAAGGGCGCGGTCGCTCCGGCGGCGGTCAGGGCGGCGATGGCGAAAAAGCGGCGACGGGTGAGCGGGGTGTTCATGGCTTGGGATGGGTCGTCTGAAAAATGAAGCGGGGGAATTGAGTGGAAGTCGGTTGGGCTGAGTTTGTGTATGAGGGTGTAGGGCAGGTGTTTCAGGCGTGCCGTCATTTCCGCATAGGATTTTTATGATTATGAAAATGACGGCGGGTGACGGCTGAGGCTTGATTTACGTTTTGGCAGAACTTGTTTTCTTGCCATCAAGCCTGCCTTTATACTCTGAAACCAAGCGTCAACCGTCCCATCAATCGCCCATTGCCGCCAAAAGCTCTGCCTGATGTTCGGCAATCAGGGCGTTGGTGATTTCTTCCAAATCGCCGTCCATCACAAAATCCAGCTTGTGTAGGGTAAGGTTGATGCGGTGGTCGGTCACGCGGCCTTGGGGGTAGTTGTAGGTGCGGATGCGTTCGCTGCGGTCGCCGCTGCCGATAAGGGATTTGCGTTCGGCGGCTTCTTTGGCTTGGGCTTCGCGTTTTTTGCGCGTCGTTCAGGCGGGCGACGAGGACTTTCATTGCCTGCGCTTTATTGGCGTGTTGGCTGCGGCCATCTTGGCATTCGACCACCATGCCTGTAGGCAGGTGGGTGATGCGGACGGCGGAGTCGGTTTTGTTGATGTGCTGACCGCCCGCGCCGGATGCGCGGAAGGTGTCGATGCGCAGGTCGGCGGGGTTCAACTCGATGTCTTCCAGTTCGTCCGCTTCGGGCATGACGGCGACGGTGCAGGCGGAAGTGTGGATACGGCCTTGGCTTTCGGTGGCGGGAACGCGCTGTACGCGATGGCCGCCCGATTCGAATTTCAGACGACTGTACGCGCCCAAACCGACAATGCGGGCGATGACTTCTTTATAGCCGCCCAACTCGCTTTCATTGGCAGAAACGATTTCGACCTGCCAACGGTTGCGCTCGGCGTAGCGGCTGTACATACGCAGCAAATCGCCTGCAAACAGCGCGGCTTCGTCGCCGCCCGTTCCGGCGCGCACTTCGATGAAGATGTTTTTGTCGTCGTCGGCATCTTTGGGCAGCAGCAGTTTTTGCAGTTCGGTATCGAGCGTGTCGATTTTCGCTTTTGCCGCTTCGATTTCTTCGGCGGCGAAGTCTTTCATTTCAGGGTCGGACAGCATTTCTTCGGCATCCGCCAAGTCGCTTTGCGCCAGTTGATAGTTTTGGAACACTTCGACGACAGGCGTCAATTCGGCATGTTCGCGCGTGAGCTTGCGGTAGTTGTCCATATCGGACGTGGCTTCGGGCTGTCCGAGGAGGTGGGTGACTTCTTCCAATCGGTCGCTGAGTTGTTGTAATTTTTCTAAGATAGACGGCTTCATAATTCTTCCATAATAAATGCCGTCGGGAGTCGTCCGCGACGGCGCGAGGAGGCGTTATTATAATGGCTTTGGTTGGAAATTCAAAAAGATATAGGGAGTTCTGATGGGCAGCTGCGATGTGGGTTTGAGCTTCATCTCTGCTGTCGAACATTTTGCTATACATGGCAAAAGGTCGTCTGAAAACCAAAATCCGGTTTTCAGACGACCTTTGCTTTATTGGGCTTACTTAGGTGCAGCCAAGATGCCTATCAGGTTCAATAGGAACAACACCGTAAATCCGGTCAGGTAAATCAAGCCGAGGATGGCGAGGAAGTTCATGCCTGCCGTCAGCTTGTGGCGTTCGTCGCCTTTGACAAGGCGGTAGTTCAGCCAAGCGAACACGGGGGCGGCAACGAAGGCGGTAATCATGGCGAATTTGAGCAGCTCCGCCATCGCGCTGTTGAACCAGAAATCACCGCCAAGCCCGTACCTGCGACCCAGACGTTCCAGGCAAACAATTCGAGGTTGCCCGTTTTGTCTTTACCGCGCAGCAGGCGCACCGGCTCGGCAATCGCGCGCGCGTAGCCGTCCACTACGGTAATCGTCGTGCCGTACATACAGGCGAAGGCGATGAATGCGACCATCGGACGCGACCAGTCGCCGATGGTGACGGCGTACATATTAATCAGTTGACCAACGTATTTGCCGCCTGCCATTTGCACTGCCTCCCCGTTGCCGTACTGCACATACGCGCCCAAGGCAAGGAAGACGACCGCCAACACCGCGCTGGTGATGTAGCCGACGTTGAAGTCGAAAATACCGTCGCGGTAGCTGGAAGGATTGATGCGTTGTTTTTCAGTAACCCACAGCGAGTTGATGGCGGAAATTTCAATCGGCGCAGGCATCCAGCCCATCAGCGCAATTAAGAAGCCCAAGCCTGCCAGTGTCCATGGGGTAGGCTCGATAAAGTCGGGTTTCATCTGCATGCCGCGCGACATGGCGATGGCGGCTGCGGCGACTGTGGCAATCGTCGAGGCTGACGATGATGATTTGGAAACGTGTCCAAGGCTTTGTAACGTCCGCTCGCCAAGATAATCAGGCAGGAAGTCATAATCAGCGCGGAGATTGCGCCGACATTCAGCGTCAGCGAAGGAATCGCCATTTTGACGATGGCGCCGGTCACGATGGCAACCGCGCCCGCGTTAATCGTTGCCGAGATAACGCACAAAATCAGGAATACCCACAAATAAACGCGGCTTTTCTCAGCATAGCCTTCAATCAGGCTTTTGCCCGTATCCAGCGTGTAATGTGCGCTGAAGCGGAAAAACGGGTATTTGAAGAGGTTGGTCAAAATAATAATCAACGCAAGCTGCCAGCCGTAAAGCGCGCCCGCCTGCGTCGAGGCAATCAGGTGCGAACCGCCGACCGCTGCCGAAGCCATCATGATTCCGGGCCCCAGCGCATTGATTTTGCTTTTCCAAGTCGAAGCGTGTGTATGTTGTTCAGACATCATTCTCTCCGTCTTTTTCAGACGACCTTCACAAAAAAAGGCGTATTTTAACGTAAATCAAAATCCTGAATGGTAAATATCAAAAAAACATTATGCTGAATATTGGATAAAAAATACGAATCAAATAAAAAAATGGAATATTTGGGAAATTTTATGCCTAAAAACCTTTTTCAGACGACCTTGTATCGCTTTTTATTCCTGTTTGTCCGTGTTATGGTGGATTAACTTTAAACCAGTACGGTGTTGTCTCGCTTAGCTCAAAGAGAACGATTCTCTAAGGTGCTGAAGCACCAAAGTGAATCGGTTCCATACTATCTGTACTGTCTGCGGCTTCGTCGCCTTGTCCTGATTTAAATTTAATCCACTATAAATGGAGTGTGTTGGAAAATGGGTGAAAACCGATGGAAAGCGCGCCATAGCGGTTTTGTCAGGGTTTCACTATAATATTCAATCTGTTCTACGCTTAGGGGTGGCGGGCAATTCGGCCGCAGTATCTTGTGTAAAAAAATGAACGCGAGGCTGTGTGTTTGATTTGATTCGGCGCTTTTGCCCAAACAAAATCGGTTGAGGGTTGAATGCCGCGCCATCCTGAAACTTAAGGAAAAATATCATGAAAAAAATCGAAGCTGTGATTAAGCCCTTCAAATTGGACGATGTCCGCGAAGCATTGACGGAAATCGGGATCAGCGGCATGACGGTCAGCGAGGTTAAAGGTTTTGGCCGTCAGAAAGGGCATACCGAAATTTACCGCGGCGCGGAGTATGCGGTTGATTTTCTGCCCAAAGTCAAAGTCGAGCTGGTTTTGGCTGATGAAGATGTGGAACGTGCCATCGATATTATTGTCGAGACTGCGCGGTCGGGCAAAATTGGCGACGGCAAGATTTTTGTGTTGCCGGTTGAAGAAGTGATTCGGATACGGACGGGTGAACGCGCGGAAGCGGCGATTTAATCCTATCGTTGCCGCAATTCGCTTACCTATTCCAAAAATGCAAACAAGGTCGTCTGAAATCCTGGATTGTTGGGTTTCAGAGACCTTGTTTATATAGTGGATTAACAAAAATCAGGACAAGGCGACGAAGCCGCAGACAGTACAGATAGTACGGCAAGGCGAGGTAACGCCGTACTGGTTTAAATTTAATCCACTATATTCAAGCGGGTTCAGATTTTGGTAAAGATGACTTCGTTTTCCAAACGCGATTTGGGTAGGGCGGCGTTGAAATCGTCTGCGGCACGGTAGCCGAAAGAGACGACGGCGACGGCTTTGTAGCCTTTTTCAGTCAAACCGAACTCCTCATTTAAAACCTGCAAATCCACACCTTCCATCGGGACGGCGTCGATGCCCGATGCGGCAGCGGCGAGCAGGGTGAAGCCCATGTTGATATAGACTTGTCTGGCAAGCCATTGCTCTTCGTCTTGGATTTGGTTGCGGTGGATGCCCAAGAACAGGCGGCGGGTAGAGTCGCCTGCCTGTTTGGCTTCTTCCGTGGCGAAGCGTCCGTCTTTGTCTTCTTGCGCCAATACGGCGGTGACATAATCATCGTCGGCGCAAACGCGGGTGGCGAAGACGACGACGTGGGACGCATGGGTAATTTTCGGGGCGTTGTAAGGGAGTTTTTCGGTGGATTTGGCAATGCGCGCTTTGCCCGCTTCGTTATCGGCGATGATAAAGTGCCACGGCTGCATATTGACGCTGGAAGGGCTGTTGCGCAGGGCGGCTTCGATATGGGCGAAGTCTTCGGCAGTGATTTTTTTGGACGGGTCGAAAGACTTGGTGCTGTATCGTTGGCGGACGATTTCTGTGATGTTCATGAGGTGTTTCCTGTTTTTAGGATGGAAACGGGGATTATAGAGGGGTCGTCTGAAAGGGGCAATGCAGGAAATTGGTGAGGATTTCGTTATAGTGGATTAACTTTAAACCAGTACGGCGTTGCCTCCGCCTTAGCTCAAAGAGAACGATTCTCTAAGGTGCTGAAGCACCAAGTGAATCGGTTCCGTACTATCTGTACTGTCTGCGGCTTCGTCGCCTTGTCCTG
>CAKMQH010000178.1 GCA_927911515.1 uncultured Neisseria sp. | reverse complement strand
AGACAGTACAAATAGTACGGCAAGGCGGAGACACGCCGTACTTGTTAATTTAATCCACTATAACAATCAAACCCATGTTTGCATATCAATATGCCTATGGTTTGAAAAAAATGCAGATAAATTTTCCGATTGGCAGCAATTTGCTACTCAAAGGTATAGGCAGCGGCGTTTTCGTCGACTTATCAGACGAATGGCAAATGGTTCAAGCATCTTTGCGATATCACGCCGCGACCGCTCTCAGCATCAAAAAAAGGTCTCTGAAAACCAGAAATCCCAATTTTCAGACGACCTTTTCATGTTTCAGCTCCTATCAAGCGTCAATATTTTGCGCAATCAGGGCGTTGTTTTCGATGAAGGCGCGGCGCGGTTCGACTTCGTCGCCCATCAGGGTAACGAACACTTCGTCGGCGGCGATGGCGTCTTCGATACGCACTTTCAACAGACGGCGCACGGCGGGATCCATCGTGGTTTCCCAAAGCTGTTCGGGGTTCATCTCGCCCAAACCTTTGTACCGCTGGATGGACATGCCTTTTTGGGCGGTTTGGAGCAGGATGTTCAGCGCGGTTTCAAAGCTGTCCACGTCGTACTCGTTCTCGCTTTTGTAAAGCTTGGCACCCTCGCCGACCAAGCCTTTGAGCGCGGCGGCGGTTTGAGTAAGGGTTTGGTAGGCTTTGCTGTTGAGAAACTTGGGTTCGATGTAGCTGACCATGACGTTGCCGTGCAGCTTGCGGGTAATTTTGATGAAGCGGTTGCCTTCGTGTCCTTCGATGCGTTCGAGGGCGACTTCTTTTTCGTCGAGCAAACCGGAAAGTTCGGCAACGGCTTTATCGGCGTTTTCAGACGACGTCAAATCAATGGGCGATGCGTGCAGCATGGCGCGCAGGACGAGGTCGTCCACGAAGCGGCTTTCCTGTTCGATGACGGTTTTCGCCAACAGGAATTGTTTGGCGGTATCGGCAAGTTCTGCGCCTTCGATGGTGCGGCCGTCTGAAACGATTTTGGCTTTTTCCAAAGCGAGGCCGAGCAGCCATTGGTCTTTTTCCAGTTCGTCTTTGAGGTAACGCTCCTGCTTGCCGTATTTGGCTTTGTAGAGCGGCGGCTGGGCGATGTAGATGTAGCCGCGTTCGACCAGTTCGGGCATTTGGCGGTAGAAGAAGGTCAGGAGCAGGGTGCGGATGTGCGCGCCGTCCACATCGGCATCGGTCATGATGATGATGCGGTGGTAACGCAGTTTTTCGGGGTTGAACTCTTCTTTGCCGATGCCTGCGCCCAGCGCGGTAATCAGGGTGGCAACTTCCTGGCTGGCAAGCATTTTCTCGAAGCGGGCTTTTTCTACGTTCAAGATTTTACCTTTGAGCGGCAAAATGGCTTGGAATTTACGGTCGCGGCCTTGTTTGGCAGAACCGCCTGCGGAATCACCCTCGACCAGATAAAGTTCTGACAAGGCAGGGTCTTTTTCTTGGCAGTCGGCGAGTTTGCCGGGCAGCCCCAAGCCGTCCATCACGCCTTTGCGGCGGGTGATTTCGCGGGCTTTGCGGGCGGCTTCGCGCGCGCGGGCGGCATCGACGATTTTGCCGGTGATGATTTTGGCTTCGTTCGGATTTTCTTCAAGGAAGTCGGTCAAGGCTTGGTTGATGACTTCGTTGACGACGGGGCCGATTTCGCTGGAAACCAGTTTGTCTTTGGTTTGCGATGAGAATTTCGGGTCGGGTAGTTTGACGGACAACACGCAGGTCAAACCTTCGCGCATATCGTCGCCGGCGGTTTCAACTTTGGCTTTTTTGGCGACTTCGTTGGCTTCGATGTAGCTGTTGATAGTGCGCGTCATCACTTGGCGCAATGCGGTCAAATGCGTACCGCCGTCGCGCTGCGGGATGTTGTTGGTGAAGCACTGCACGCTTTCCTGATAGCTGTCGTTCCACTGCATTGCGCATTCGACGCTCATGCCGTCTTTCTCGCCGAACGCGTAGAAGATTTTTTTCGTGCAACGGCGTTTTTTGCGGTTCATGTATTGCACGAAGCCAGCCACGCCGCCGGAAAGGGCGAAGCTTTCGTGTTTGCCGTCGCGCTCGTCAATCAATTCGATGTCCACGCCGTTGTTCAGGAAGGAAAGTTCGCGGATGCGTTTGGCGAGGATGTCGAAGCTGTATTCGACGTTGCCGAAGGTTTCCGCGCTGGCGAGGAAGCGCACGGTCGTGCCTTTTTTGTCGGAATCACCGTAACCATCCATGCCGACAATTCCGTCAGCGTGGCCGACAACGGGCGCGGCATGCCCACCGGCATTCACCCTAAAGAAGGACGCTCCGCCGCCGAAGTCATCATGACCGTATTGCACGCGGGCGGCAAGTTCGACAACAACAGCTACAAAATCTCCGGCGGCCTGCACGGCGTTGGGCGTGTCCGTCGTCAACGCGCTGTCCGACTGGGTAACGCTGACCATCTACCGCGACGGCAAAGAACACTTCGTCCGCTTCGTGCGCGGCGAAACCGAAGAGCCGTTAAGGGTTGTCGGCGATTCCGACAAAAAAGGCACGACCGTGCGCTTCCTCGCCAGCGCGGAAACCTTCGGCAACGTCGAATACAGCTTCGACATCCTCGCCAAAACGCATCCGCGAACTTTCCTTCCTGAACAACGGCGTGGACATCGAATTGATTGACGAGCGCGACGGCAAACACGAAAGCTTCGCCCTTCCGGCGGCGTGGCTGGCTTCGTGCAATACATGAACCGCAAAAACGCCGTTGCACGAAAATCTTCTA
>CAKMQH010000177.1 GCA_927911515.1 uncultured Neisseria sp. | reverse complement strand
CGGCGACATCTACTTCGGCGAACCGCGCGCATCCGCGTTCTGGAAAACGGCGAACGCGAAGGCTACAACACCATGAAATACAGCGAAAGCGAAATCCGCCGCATCGCCCACGTCGCCTTCCAATCCGCCCAAAAACGCAGCAAAAAAGTCTGCTCCGTCGGCAAAGCCAACGTTTTGGAAACTACCGAACTCTGGCGAGAAATCTTTGAAGAAATCAGCAAACAATACCCCGACGTCGAACTCTCCCACATGTATGTGGACAACGCCGCCATGCAGCTCGTGCGCGCGCCCAAACAATTCGACGTCATCGCCACCGGCAACATCTTCGGCGACATCCTCTCCGACGAAGCCTCCATGCTGACCGGCTCCATCGGTATGCTGCCCTCCGCCTCACTGGACGAAAACGGCAAAGGTCTGTACGAACCGTCACACGGCTCTGCTCCCGACATCGCTGGACAAAACAAAGCCAACCCGCTGGCCACCATCCTCTCGCTTGCCATGCTGCTGCGTTACAGCCTGAACGACGAAACGCGCGCACAACAAGTTGAAAATGCCGTTCAAAAAGTGCTGCAACAAGGCTTGCGCACCGGCGACATTTACGAAGAAGGCACGAAACTCGTTTCCTGCTCCGAAATGGGAGATGCGGTACTCGCCGCCTTGTAAAAGGTCGTCTGAAAACAAAAAGCGCGGATAACTCCGCGCTTTTTTCATTAGGGCTGTCGATATTTAATTTTCCCAGTGGATTTTTGTTCACGAAGCGGAAGATTCAAGGCGGAAACCGCAACAAGGTTGGACACCTTGTGAGGATTTCCAACGCGGAAGATACCGCTTTGGGGATAAAAAGACGCGGAAACTATTGAATGTCGACAGCCCCTAGTATTGCCCTTCTCAGGTTTCAGACGACCCCATCATCAAATCCAAGTAAATCCACCATTCACCCTTAAGAAATGATATGCATTCTTTCTTATGTTAAGATAAACATCTTTACAACCTCATACAAAGGACGACCATCATGAAAAAAATCATCTTCGCCACGCTCACAGCCGCCGCCATCGGTACTGCCTCCGCCGCCACTTACAAAGTGGACGAACACCACGCCAATGCCCGTTTCGCCATCGACCACTTCAACACCAGCACCAACGTCGGCGGTTTCTACGGTCTGACCGGTTCCGTTGAGTTCGACCAAGCAAAACGCGACGGTAAAATCGACATCACCATCCCCGTTGCCAACCTGCAAAGCGGTTCGCAACACTTCACCGACCACTTAAAATCTGCCGACATCTTCGATGCCGCCAAATATCCGAACATCCGCTTCGTTTCCACCAAGTTCAACTTCAACGGCAAAAAAACTGCTCTCCGTTGACGGTAATCTGACCATGCACGGCAAAACCGCTCCCGTCAAACTCAAAGCAGAAAAATTCAACTGCTACCAAAGCCCGATGGCGAAAACCGAAGTCTGCGGCGGCGACTTCAGCACTACCATCGACCGCACCAAATGGGGCTTGAACTATCTGGTTGATGCAGGCATGACCAAAACCGTCCGCATCGACATCCAACTCGAAGCCGCCAAACAATAAGCCGCGGCGCAACACAAAAGGTCGTCTGAAACGAAGCTTGCTGTATCCGTCTTTCAGACGACTTAAATATTTCACAACGCCTTTTAGAGATTTCACATAAAATCCGCGATAATAACGTTTAATTTTCACACTACGAGAAACATTCAAATGAACAAAACCCTCAAACTCACTTTCGCCGCCCTTGCCCTTGCCGCAGCCTTCAACGCCCAAGCCGAGACCCACGCCGTTATCGAAACCAATATGGGCAACATCAGCCTGTCGCTCGACGAAACCAAAGCGCCCAAAACCGTCGCCAATTTCGCCAGCTACGCCCGCAAAGGCTTTTACGACAACACCGTTTTCCACCGCGTGATCGACGGCTTTATGATTCAAGGCGGCGGCTTTACCGCAGACCTTGCCCAAAAAGCCACCGACAAAGCCATCAACAACGAAGCGGACAACGGCTTGAAAAACACTGTCGGCACCATCGCCATGGCGCGTACCGGCGATCCTAATTCCGCCACCAGCCAGTTCTTCATCAACACTGCCGACAACGCATTCCTCGACTTCAAAAACAAAACCCCGCAAGGCTACGGCTATGCTGTTTTCGGTAAAGTGACTTCGGGCATGGATGTCGTGCAACAAATCAGCAAAACCCCGACTGCGACACGCGGCTTCCATCAAAACGTCCCCGTCAAACCGGTTATCATCAAGCGCGTAACCATCGGCAAATAAATCACAAACCGACTTCTTCGACAGAATACGGTTTCAATCCAAGCCCGATAGAAAAGGTCGTCTGAAAATCAAATTTTCAGACGACCTTTCGTTTACGCTTGAAACTTAATGCTCCAGCCCCTCGGTATCGATTTTGACGACTTTGTCGGTTTTATCCTCCGGCAAAAGCAGGTTCAGGATAACTGCCGTGATGCCGCCGGCGGAAATGGAGTTTTGAAACAAGACAGGCAGGTTTTTAAACACTTCCGGCTCAAACGCCACGCCCAAGCCCAGACCGACCGACGTTGCCGCAATCACCGCTTCGCGCCTGCGGATACCGTGGCTGACCAAAATCCGCACGCCCGCAATCGCAATCAAGCCGAACATCAAAACCATCGCGCCGCCCAACACCGGACTCGGAATCGTCGTAAACGCGCGTCCGACCACGGGGAACAAACCCAGCAACACCAAAATCACGGCAATATATTTGCCCACATGGCGCGAAGCCACGCCGGTCATCTGAATCACGCCGTTGTTTGCGCAAAGTCGTCAACGGCAGCGAACCCAAAGCCGTCGCAATCACCGATACCAAACCGTCCGCCAACACGCCGCCGCGCAGGCGTTTGGTGTATTCCTCTCCTTCAATCGGCTGGTCGGACACCATTGCCGTCGCGGTCAAATCGCCGACCGCCTCAAACACGCTCAACAGGAAAATTGCGCCCGCCACAATAAATGCGTGCCAGTCAAAAGCAAAACCGTATTTAAACGGTACAGGCAGCGTAACCAGCGGCAGATTTTGCAGCGCGGAAAAATCCACCTTGCCCAAAAACAGCGCGACGATGTAGCCGACAATCAACCCGACCGCGATGCCGCTCATGCGCAGCAGTGGGTTTTTCATGCAGTTGAAGATCAACACAATCAGCAACACCAGCGACGCCAGCCCCAAGTTTTCCATCGAGCCGAACGTGCCGTTCGCCTTCGCGCCGAAGCCGCCGCCGAAATCGGTAATGCCGACGTGTACCAAACTCAGACCAATCAGCATCACGACCACGCCGCTGACCGTCGGCGTAATCACTTTCTTCAAATACGGCAGAAGCCACGCCGAAAAACACACCAAAAACGCGCCGACAAACGATACGCCCAAGAGCGTCGAAATCATCGCATCCTTAGTCAAGCCGCCCTCTTTCATCCCCGCGCCAAGCGCAATCATGACGGTAACGAACGAGAAATTCACCGACTGGATAGACAGCATCCCCGAACCGACCGGCCCGAAGCGGTTGACCTGCAAATAAGTGCCGACACCCGACGCAACCATCGCCATCGACACGAGATACGCCGTCATCTCAACCGGCAATTCCAGCGCGCCGCCCACAATCAGCGCGGGCGTAATCATCGGCACAAAAATCGCCAGAAGATGCGTTATCGCGCTTAATAAGGCATTTCCGAATGGCGGTTTGTCTTCCAAACCGTACACCAAATCAGGCGAATCCGCCTGTTTTTTCATTGTTTCAGCCATTGCAGTCTTCCTGTCCGCCGTGAAGCGTTAAAAATTTTTAAGAAACGAAATTGTAGCGAATCAAAGATTCCTTATCAATTCAAATACTCCAGCGCAAAAACATCTTCAGTTGCCAAACTCAAATTTCTTTGAATTTCCGCTCTAGGCAATCCCTCATTTTCAGGCAGCCTTCATACGCTTAACACATTTTAATTCTTGACAGCACTTCCACCGCTCAAAACCAATAATTTTATGATTATAAAAAATATTATTTATTAAGATATGATAGCCCTTAAGCCTGTAAACCAACCGCCCGGCCGATATGTTTCACACAAACAACAAAGTAAGCTACAATCCGAAGCATAATCGACCTCACACAATGAATAAAAAGGTTTCCGTATGTTACAAGGTAGCTTGGTTGCCCTGATTACACCCATGAATCAAGACGGCAGCATCCATTACGAACAACTCCGCGATTTGATCGATTGGCACATCGAAAGCGGTACTGACGGCATCGTCGCCGTCGGCACGACAGGCGAATCCGCCACCCTCTCCGTCGAAGAACATTTAAGCGTAATCGAAGAAACGGTCAAACACGTCAACAAGCGCGTTCCCGTTATCGCCGGCACCGGCGCCAACAACACCCTCGAAGCCATCGCGCTCTCCCGCGCCGCCGAAAAAGCCGGCGCAGACTACACCCTTTCCGTCGTCCCCTATTACAACAAGCCCTCCCAAGAAGGCATTTACCAACATTTCAAAACCATCGCCGAAGCCACGTCGATTCCGATGATTATCTACAACGTACCCGGCCGCACCGTCGTCAGTATGACCAACGACACCATCCTGCGCCTCGCCAAAATCCCGAATATCGTCGGCGTCAAAGAAGCCAGCGGCAACATCGGCAACAATCTCGAACTGATCAAACACGCGCCCGAAGGTTTCACCATCCTTTCCGGCGACGACCCAACCGGCCTGCCCTTCATGCTCTGCGGCGGGAAAGGCGTCGTAACCGTTGCCGCCAATGTCGCCCCCAAACTCTTCGCCGACATGTGCCGAGCCGCCCTTGCAGGCGATATTGCGACCGCCCGTCAATTAAATGACCGCCTGATTCCGATTTATAACACTATGTTCTGCGAACCAAGCCCTGCCGCGCCCAAATGGGGCCTATCCGCGTTAGGCAAATGCGAACCTTATGTCCGCCTGCCGCTCGTTCCCCTGACCGAAGCCGGACAGGCAAAAGTCCGCGCCGCATTGCAAGAATCCGGACAACTCACCGCATAAACCGCAAAGGTCTCTGAAAACCGTTTCCAAGTTTTCAGACGACCTGCCGTTAACCCATCACATCCCACAGGAACCCAATATGACCTATATGAAACCTGTCGTCGTAGCAATCGCCCTGATCAGCATGACCGCTTGTTCGGGCAACAAAAAAGACCTGCCCAAGCTGGATTACCAAACCCAGACCCGCAAAATCGTCAAATTAGAAGTACCGCCTGATTTGAACAATCCCGATCAAGGCAATCTTTATCAAGTACCCGCCGGCAGCGGTGCCGTCCGTGCCAGCGACCTGAGCCGCCGCACATCCGCAGCCCAACAAGCCGCCAACTCCGAAGTCCTCAAATCCGTCAAAGGCGTCCGTTTGGAGCGCGACGGCAACCAACGCTGGGTTGAAGTCCAAGGCAAATCCCCTGCCGAAATTTGGCCTTTGCTGAAAGCATTCTGGCAAGAAAACGGTTTCGACATCAAATCCGAAGAACCCGGTATCGGTCAAATGGAAACCGAGTGGGCTGAAAACCGCGCGAAAATTCCGCAAGACGGCCTGCGCCGCCTCTTGGACAAAGTCGGCTTAGGCGGCATCTATTCCACCAGCGAGCGCGATAAATTTATCATCCGTATCGAACAAAGCAAAAACGGCACGACCGACGTTTTCTTCGCCCACAAAGGCATGAAAGAAGTTTACGCAGACAAAAACAAAGATACGACCACATGGCAGCCTGCCGCCAACGACCCCAACCTTGAAGCCGCCTTCCTCGCACGTTTCATGCAATATATGGGCGTCGATCAGCAACAAGCCGAAAACGCGCTGACCCAAAGCGTTGCCAAACGCAGCGGCAACGATTTGGCTCGAATCGACGGCAATACCCTGCTTGTCTCCGGCGACTACGGCCGCAACTGGCGCCGCACCGCACTCGCGCTTGACCGCATCGGCTTGAACGTCTTGGGTCAAAACATGGAACGCCACGCTTTCTTGGTTCAACAAGCACCTACCGAAAGTGAAGCCGTTTCCACGAAAAAACCGGGCTTCTTCGGCCGTATGTTGGGCAAAGGCAAAAAAGCCGAAAAACCTGCCGCCTATCCCGAAATCATCGTATTCGTTGAACCTGTCAACGGCGGTTCACGCATCAGCCTCTTGAATAAAGACGGCAGCGCGTACAAAGGCAGCGATGCCTCTACGCTCCTCAGCCGCCTGCACACAGAGCTGCGTTAAGCAATCCGGTATGACAAAAGGTCGTCTGAAAACCTGGAACATGGTTTTCAGAGACCTTTTTCTTTGAATCGGTTTTATAGTGGATTAACAAAAATCAGGACAAGGCGACGAGCGCAGAAAGTACAAATAGTACGGAACCGATTCACTTGGTGCTTCAGCACCTTAGAGAATCGTTCTCTTTGAGCTAAGGCGAGGCAACGTCGT
>CAKMQH010000176.1 GCA_927911515.1 uncultured Neisseria sp. | reverse complement strand
TCCACACTTTCCACTTCCAAATCCGATACTGCTGTACCAAGCGACCGGGATCCCAGTTACACCAAGCGTTTACCGCGGTAATCAAGCCTTGCTCATACAGGCGCACAAACACTTCGGTCACGGTTTCGGCACGCACGTCGTCCATCGTGAAATACTCGCGCGTCCAGTCGGCAGAACAGCCCACGCGACGCATCTGCTGAGTAATCGTGCCGCCGGAAACTTCTTTCCATTCCCACACTTTTTTCAAGAATTTTTCGCGCCCCAAGTCATGACGGGACACGTTTTGAGCGGCAAGCTGACGCTCGACCACGATTTGCGTGGCGATACCCGCGTGGTCGGTGCCGGGAATCCAGGCGGTGTTGCAGCCTTTCATGCGGTAGTAGCGGGTCAGACCGTCCATGATGGTTTGGTTGAAGGCATGGCCCATATGCAGCGTGCCGGTTACGTTGGGCGGCGGCAGTTGGATGGAAAAAGACGGTTTGGTCAAATCCATATCGGGCTGGAAATAACCTTGGGTTTCCCAGTTTTGATAGTGTTTGGATTCGATTTCGGCGGGATTGTATTTGTCTAACATGGTAAAAAATGCTGTCTGTAAAAGGGTTTGCGGGCAAACGTCTGTTTAAAAAATAATTGCGGATTATAGCGCAAAAAGGTCGTCTGAAACGGAATATCGTTTCAGAGACCTTTTTGAAACAAATCGAAACGGGCTTATTGCCTTTGTCGGATTTGGCTTCTTTTTTCAAGGAAGCGTACAACTCAGGGTCGCGGTTTTTCAGCAGGGAGGCAATCGCCAAATCGTCGCGGTTTACTTTTGCCAAGTCAACGCGTTCGATGTGTACCAAGCGCAGCAGCTCGCGTACGGGTTTGGGCATATTGCGGCCGGATTCGTAACGTGAACCACCGGATTGGGTTACGCCGATACGGCTCCAAAAGTCCATTTGGTTCAAACCGAGTTTTTTGCGGATATCGCGGATGTTGTCAATTTTCTCAAACGACTTCATGAAAATTCCTTTTTCTTCTGTATTGTTTGTTGATAAGCAAGAATCTGCTTCTTCACATTGGGAAGGGGCGCAAATTAGTTTTCAGTAGCAAGGTTCCTTACAGAGGAAATCATTAATTGCGACATAAAAAACTATCTATACTGAATTGTTAGACAGTATATTCGAAAGAAGTTTTGTAGAATTCTTCATAAATTGGCTAAATATTTCCAAGTTAAATATTTTATAGAAGAAAAAACATTTAAAACAATAAGATAGTAATTGAGCAAGAATAATATTTTACATAAATAAACAGTCGATACGGTAATGTTGCGTTTGACATTATTTATAATACATAATTGTTTTGCATGAAATTGTAGAGAAAGTGCAGTAGAAATGAGCGGATATGTCTATGTTTCAATTTGGTGGTTAGACTTGAATTGGATAGTCGAAAATGGGTTTTGATAATGATTGATTTGGCTGAGGATGGCGCAGCAGCATGATTCTGCTATTTTGAGTTTGGGTAGGGATAATTGAAAAAGGTCGTCTGAAAACTTTGTTTGCGTTTCAGACAACCTTTTTTGCTTTGAAAGCGAGATGGTTTGACAGATTAGGGTTTGCCGGTAGCCGGGCTGATGGTCAGGATCTCGTAGCCGGTTTCTGTCACTAAAACTTCATGTTCCCATTGGGCGGAGAGGGAGCGGTCTTTGGTTACAACTGTCCAGCCGTCGTTTAGGATGCGCAGGTGGCGTTTGCCTTGGTTGATCATCGGCTCGATGGTGAAAATCATGCCGGGCTTCAGGACGACGCCTTGTCCTTTCCTGCCGTAGTGCAGAACTTGCGGGGCTTCGTGGAAACCGCGTCCGATGCCGTGGCCGCAAAATTCTTGTACGACGGAGTAGCCTGCGTTTTCGGCAACTTGTTGGCAGGCATAGCCGATGTCGCCCAAGGTCGCGCCGGGTTTGACGGCGGCGATGCCCGCCATCATGGATTCGTGGGTGATGTCGATCAGGCGCTGGGCGATGGGGGAGACTTTGCCGACGGTAAACATACGGCTTGAGTCGCCGTGGAAGCCGTCTTTTTGATGGTCAGGTCGATGTTGATGATGTCGCCTTCTTTGAGCGGCTTGTCGTCGGGAATGCCGTGGCAGATGACGTGGTTGACGGAGGTGCAGCAGGATTTGGGGTAGGGCGGGTTGCCGTAGTGCAAAGGAGCGGGATAGCCGCCTTGGACGTTGACGTGGTAGTCGTAAACGAGTTTGTCGATTTCGTTGGTGGTTACGCCGGGTTTGACGAATTGTCCGATGTAGTCGAGGGCTTCGGCGACGAGTTTGCCCAGTTCGCGCATTTTCTCGATTTCTTCAGGGGTCTTGATGATGATTTCGTTCATGTTGTTTCCTTGATGGTTTCAGACGACCTTGTTGCGGCACAAAGGTCGTCTGAAAGGGAAGAGGATGCAGATTACGGATAAGGCGGCCGCAGGCCGGCGGGTTGTCTGGTTAAAACAGATTGTCCATGACATCTTTGGACTGAGGTTTGGGCTGAACCGGTTTAGGTTGAGCGGGTTTAGGCTGAGCCGGCTTGGGAGCGGGTTGCGGTGCGGGTTTGGATTCGCCCTTCGTTTCGTGAACTTCGGTTTTGGCAGGCTGGGCAGGGGCTTGGGCCTGTGGCTGATCCGCAGGGGTACTTTGGGCAGGTTTGGCTTTGGTTTCCGCTGTTTCTGTCTGCGCGGGCGGTATTTGGTCGTGCTGGTCGTTGTTTTTATCTTTATTTTCTTATTGTCAGGCTGTGCTTTGGCACGACGGTTTTCGGATTGGTTTTGTGGCGGAATAACGGGGTTTTGAGAAGCGGTTTTTTCTTGTTCGTTTGTTTCGTCTTCAGAGCCTACTATGATTTTTTCGGTTCGACGGTGCCGTTCGGACGCCAAACCTAAAC
>CAKMQH010000175.1 GCA_927911515.1 uncultured Neisseria sp. | reverse complement strand
CATGGGAATGAATCCGAACACGGCTTCGGTCGCCAGCGTTTCGGCGATGTCGCCTTTTTCGGTCGCCGTACCGTGACCGCTGACGTAGCCGACTTTATCAGGCGTAATGCCCGCGTCTTGCAGCGCGAGTTCCATACATTTCTGCATGGTTTCTTTTTGCGGCTGGGTAACGTGGCTGCCGTCGCTGTTGGCACCGTAGCCGACGAGTTCGGCATAGATTTTCGCACCGCGCCGTTTGGCATGTTCCAATTCTTCCAACACGAAAATCCCTGCGCCTTCGCCGATGACCAAGCCGTCGCGTCCGTTGTCGTAGGGACGCGGGGTCAGTTCGGGTTCACCGTTGCGGCGGCTGGCGGCGTAGAGCGAGTCGAAAACATAAACTTCGGACGGACAAAATTCTTCGCCGCCGCCAGCCAGCATCATGTCTATCATGCCGTATTTGATGGCTTCGTAGGCATAGCCTATGCCTTGACTGCCGGATGAACACGCGCTCGATGTCGGGATGATGCGCCCTTTCAATCCGAAAAAGATGCCGATATTGGCGGCGGTCGTGTGCGGCATCATGCGCACATAAGTATTGGCGTTGAAATTGCGCGATGTGCCGGTATTCAGAAGTTCGCCCATATCACCGATGTCTTTGGTGCTGCCGACAGACGAACCGCACGCCACGCCCATGCGCCCGTCAGTAATGCTTTCGTCTCCAAGCAAACCTGCGTCCGTCAGTGCCTGTTCCGCCGCATCGACACACAGATGCGACACGCGCCCCATGCTTCTGAGCTGCTTGCGCGTCCAATGTTCGGGCGGGGTGTAGCCTTCAATCGGTGCGCCCAGTTGCGCTTCCAACTCAGGGAAACGTTCGCGCCAATCCATGTATTTGACGGCATTTTTTCCGCTTTAAACGCCGCCTGTATGCTTTGCCAATCGCGGCCGAAGGCGGTAATGCCGCCTATGCCCGTTACTACGACTCTTCTGGTATTCAACACAAACCTCCGTTTACCGCAATCACTTGGCGCGTAATGTACGCCGCTTTTTCATCCATCAGGAAGCGCACCGCATGCGCCACTTCTTCCGGCAGCCCCATACGCGCGGCGGGAACGGCTTTCAAAATTTCTTCGACGGGTACATTTTCATCGACAATGTCCGTATCGATCAAACCCGGCGCCACGCAGTTGACGGTGATTTTGCGTTTCGCCAGTTCGACCGCTAAGGCTTTCGCCGCGCCGATCAAGCCCGCCTTGGATGCGCTGTAATTGACCTGCCCGCGGTTGCCCGTCAAACCGGACACCGACGCCATGCACACAATCCGTCCGGCTTTGCGACGGCGTATCATCGGCATGGTCAACGGGTGCAACACATTATAAAAACCGTCCAAATTGGTACGCAGCACCAAATCCCAATCGTCGTCTGAAAACGCGGGGAAGGCATTGTCGCGCGTCAGACCCGCGTTCAACACTACGCCGTAATACGCGCCGTTTGCCTCGATGTCGGCAGTCAGAATATCGCGACAGGCTGCGCGGTCAGACACGTCAAACTGCAACACCCTCGCCTGTCTGCCCAAAGCGCGGATTTCTTCCGCCACGGCTTCGGCTTCATCGCGGCGGCTGCGGCAATGGACGACGATATCAAAGCCGTCCTCAGCCAAACCGAGTGCGACGGCTTTGCCTATGCCCCGGTTGGAGCCGGTAATTAAGATGGTTTCGCTCATAATGTTTCCTATTGGTTGGCGCGGTCTGCTTATTTATATAGTGGATTAAATTTAAACCAGTACGGCGTTGCCTCGCCTTAGCTCAAAGAGAACGATTCTCTAAGGTGCTGAAGCGCCAAGTGAATCGGTTCCGTACTATCTGTACTGTCTGCGGCTTCGTCGCCTTGTCCTGATTTTTGTTAATCCACTATAACAATCAGCACAAGAAAGACTGTTTTCAGACGACCTTTTAGAGATTTTATTGCTTGATGGATAAACGTGTATTTTCAGACGACCTTTCCGTCTTTCGGACTGTACACGTTCAAAGAGGCTTTTGCCACCAGCCCGTCCGCAGGCAGCTTGGCACGGGCATCTTCGGGCGCATCCGTCCAATGCAGTTCGCAATCGAATACGCCCATGCCGCCCGGATCCTGTATCGACAGATTGGCGACCACCTTCATCTGCGTTCCGACGGGCAGGCTGTCGGCAAACAATTCCAGCTTGCGCGTTCCCAGCAAAAAGCCAAGCCGCACCGGCTCACCCGCTTCCAAAGCCTGTATGCCCGCAAACGCGCCTATTCCCTGCGCCATGATTTCCATCAGCGAGGTCGCGGGCAACATTCCGTCGACCAGCAGAATGTGTTTTTCCCCCACACTGGCTTGGGCGCAAAGATGCTTCGGGCTGTATTCCGTCACACAATCGAGCAACACCATATGGCCGCTGTGTAGCAATAAAGAAGCAACATCGTGGATGGGGCAAATTAAATTTACAGTCATAAAGGTCGTCTGAAAACAGAATACGTTAGAATAGCGTGATTATATCAGACCCTAGAATGTGTTAAGCTATTTCGTTAAAATACATCACAATGTAAACTTTTGAAAACCATCATGTCATCCAGCATTTGCCGTTTTTCTTTCAATATCGCCGCTTGGCACGCTTCAAGCAGTAAAATCGCCACGCCCGAACAATGGCGGCAATGGGCTTCCGGCGCATTAGACGCTGCCGGGCTGCCCGACCACAAACCCGCGCTTGCCTTCCTGCCCGCTCTGCAACGCCGCCGTTTGGGCAAAGCCGCGCGCCTGATTTGCGACGCTTCGTGGGAATTGGCGGAACAATACCCCGGCAGCCCGTTGGTTTACGCCTCGCATGACGGAGAAATCAACCGCAGTTTCGAATTATGGCTGGGACTGTTGCAAACCGACAGCGTTTCGCCGACCTCCTTCGGACTGTCCGTCCACAACGCCCCTGCCGGACAATGGTCTATGTTGCGCGGCGACATGAGCGAACACACCGCCCTCGCCGCCGGCAGCGACAATTTTGAAACCACTTTGGCAGAAGCCTATGCCTTGCTGCAAGATGGCGCACCATCGTGTTAGTCTTAATCGCCGACGACCCTTGTCCGACGACTATCCCGTCCACGCCACACGCGCCCCGT
>CAKMQH010000174.1 GCA_927911515.1 uncultured Neisseria sp. | reverse complement strand
GACGACCTTTTGCCTTTTCAGCGCAAACTTTGTGGAGAATCAAATATGACGCGGATGGCAGCTTGTCAGTAAAAATGTTTAAAACATAATGACCCGACCTCTTATCAATATAGTGGATTAACAAAAATCAGGACAAGGCGACGAAGCCGCAAACAGTACAGATAGTACGGAACCGATTCACTTGGTGCTTCAGCACCTTAGAGAATCGTTCTCTTTGAGCTAAGGCGAGGTAACGCCGTACTGGTTTAAAGTTAATCCACTATAAAAAATGCCATGCCGCGATTCCGTTATTTAATCCGCTGTAATTTCCATCGCGTTGGATGAAGACAAGGCAACGCCGCAGGCTTAAAGCCGACTTGCGATATTTCCTGCCTTAATCTGCCATACTAAAGAGGTCGTCTGAAAACCCCGTTTCGGTGTTTCAGACGACCTCTTCAATTCAAGATGCCCTTGTTTCAAATTTCAAAACTGTCCGCTTGGTCAGTTTTGCGTATCATGCCTGCGGCGACGGTGTGGTTGGTGGCTTCGTCTATCAGGATAAACGCGCCGAGGGTGTGGTTTTCTTCGTAGGGCGCGGCGGCGATCGGCTGCTGGGTTTTGAGGCTGACGCTGCCGATGTCGTTGAGTTTGAGCGTGTCGGCGGATTCGACGCGGCTGAGGGTGTTCACGTCCCAAACGTAGGAAATCGCGCTGATTTTGACGGGGGTGGTTTGGGTGGTGTGTTTCAGCAGGTATTTGCGGCGCAGGTTGAGCGGGATGTCGTCGAACCAGCACAGCGCGGCTTGGAACTGCTGTTCGGGCGCTACGGGGCTGTCGGCAGCGGCGATGCTGTTGCCGCGCGAGATGTCGAGGTCGGTGTCGAGCGCGACGGTTAACACTTCGCCCGCTTCGGCGGATTCGGTTTTGCCGTTTGGATTATAGATTTCGGCGATTTTGGCGGTGTGTCCGCTAGGCAGGACTTTGACTTCGTCGCCGGTTTTCAGACGACCTGCTTCCAGTCTGCCTTGATAGCCGCGGAAGTCGTCGCTGCTGCTGCCGTCTTGCCGTGCGACGCGCTGTACGGGGAAATGGGCGGCTTGGTCGGCGGCGTTTTGGCGATTGACGGGCAGGCTTTCGAGCAGGGGTAACAGCGGCAAACCTTGATACCACGGGGTTTGGCTGCTGGCGTTGACGATGTTGTCGCCTTTTAATGCGCTGATGGGCAGGAAGTGGATTTGGGCGTGAAGGCCGATTTGTTCCGCCAGCTTGCGGTAGGCTGAGGTAATGGCTTGATATTTGGCTTCGTCGAAGTCGAGCAGGTCGAGTTTGTTGACGGCGACGATGATGTTGGGGCAGCCCAAGAGTTTCAGAATCGCGCTGTGGCGTTTGGTCTGCGGCAGGAGGACGGGTTCGCTGCCGGAAAAATTCACACGCGTTGCGTCTATCAGGACGATGGCGGCATCGGCGGTCGATGCGCCCGTTACCATGTTGCGGGTGTATTGTTCGTGTCCGGGCGTGTCGGCGATGATGAATTTGCGCTTGGGCGTGGCGAAATAGCGGTAGGCGACGTCGATGGTGATGCCTTGTTCGCGCTCGGCGGCAAGGCCGTCGGTAAGACTGGCGAAG
This sequence comes from uncultured Neisseria sp., assembly GCA_927911515.1. Classification (GTDB taxonomy): domain Bacteria; phylum Pseudomonadota; class Gammaproteobacteria; order Burkholderiales; family Neisseriaceae; genus Neisseria. Next base: position 10,754 of record CAKMQH010000174.1, on the reverse strand, counting down.
TCGGGCGTTTCGCCGTTTTCGGTGGCGCGGTTGAGTTTGTCGAGTTGGTCGGTCAGCAGGGTTTTGCTGTCGTAGAGCAGGCGGCCGATGAGGGTAGATTTGCCGTCGTCGACGCTGCCGGCGGTGATGAAGCGCAAAAGCGGGGCGGTGGTTGCGGTCATGGTTCTTTCCTTAATTCTCAGATTGCCCGTTACTTTAATGAGGTCGTCTGAAAATGGGAAAGAATGCTTGGTTTTAAAAAAAGATGATTTCGTTATATTCGGGCGGTTTCTTTCAGACGAGGTCGGCTTCCCGCGTTTGCCAGAAAACCCGCTTAAAGGTAAAATTCCGTATTCCAACATGGGTACTGCATCATGACTAAATTTATTTTCGTAACCGGCGGCGTCGTATCTTCACTCGGAAAAGGTATCGCCGCCGCTTCTATTGCCACCATCCTCGAATCGCGCGGTCTGAACGTGACCATGCTCAAGCTCGACCCTTATATCAACGTCGACCCCGGTACGATGAGTCCGTTCCAGCACGGCGAAGTGTTCGTTACAGACGACGGGGCGGAAACCGACCTCGACTTGGGACACTACGAACGTTTCATCAACGCCACCATGACCCGCCGCAACAGCTTCAGTACGGGGCAGGTGTACGAAAACGTCATCGCCAAAGAACGCCGCGGTGACTACCTCGGCGGTACGGTTCAAGTCATCCCGCACATTACCGACGAAATCAAAACGCCGCATCCACGAAGGCGCGGCGGGTTACGATGTTGCCATCGTTGAAATCGGCGGTACGGTCGGCGACATTGAATCTCTGCCGTTTTTGGAAGCCATCCGTCAGATGCGCAGCCAGTTGGGACGCAACAACACCTTGTTCGCCCACTTGAGCTACGTTCCCTACATCGCCGCTGCCGGCGAAATTAAAACCAAGCCGACCCAGCATACCGTTAAAGAAATGTTGAGCATCGGTTTGCAACCCGACATCCTGATTTGCCGCATGGACAGGGAAATGCCCGCGGACGAACGCCGTAAAATCGCCTTGTTCTGCAACGTGGAAGAGCGCGCGATTGTCGGCAGCTACGACGTGGACAGCATCTACGAATGCCCCGAAATGCTGCACGACCAAGGCATAGACAACATCATTACCGAGCAATTGCAGCTTAACGTGCAACAGGCGGATTTGACCGCGTGGAAAAAAAATCGTCCATGCCATCAAAAATCCGAAACACACCGTCAAAATCGCCATGGTCGGCAAATACGTCGATTTGACCGAATCCTACAAATCGCTGATCGAAGCGTTAAGGCACGCTGGCATACACACACAAACCGACGTGAAAATCGACTATATCGACAGCGAAAGCATAGAAAAAGACGGTATAGGCCGTCTGAAAGAATTCGATGCCATATTGGTTCCCGGCGGTTTCGGCGTGCGCGGCGTGGAAGGAAAAATCGCATCTGCCCGCTATGCGCGTGAAAACAACATTCCCTATCTCGGCATTTGCCTGGGCATGCAGATTGCCCTCATCGAATACGCACGCGATGTGGCAGGCATGAAAAATGCCAACTCCACCGAGTTCGACATCAAAACCGAATCTCCGGTCGTCGCCCTGATTGACGAATGGCAAACCGCCGACGGCAGTGTCGAAACCCGCGACGAATCCGCCGATTTGGGCGGCACCATGCGTTTGGGTGCACAAGAGGTTGAATTGAAAGCAGGCAGCCTCGCCGCCAAAATCTACGGCAGCGAACACATCCGCGAGCGCCACCGCCACCGCTACGAAGTCAACAACAACTACGTTCCTACGCTGGAACAGGCAGGTTTGGTCATCGGCGGCGTATCCGCAGGACGCGAACGCTTGGTCGAAACCATCGAACTGCCGAACCATCCTTGGTTCTTCGCCTGCCAGTTCCATCCAGAGTTCACCTCCAACCCGCGCAAAGGTCATCCTTTGTTCACCGCGTTTGTCAAAGCCGCGTTGAACAATAAAAGGCTGATGCTCAGCAAAAGGTCGTCTGAAAATAGAAAAAGCACCTCAATTGAGGTGCTTTTTTGTGTTGGTGTGGCTATGTTTTGAGAAACAGGACGTCAGCCGCCTTTTCAGACGACCTATAAGGAATGTTCAGTCTTCTACTTGCTCAGGTTTCCAACCGGGTTCCGGTTTCCAGTCGGGCGAGAGTGGTGCGCCTGCGGGCTGTTTGTAGCGGTTGTACATAAACAGATACTGGGTCGGGAAGCGGCGTATCCAGTATTCGGTGTTTTCATTGATAATTTGCGCGTCGTGTTGTTTGTCGCCGTTCAGTTCGCCGCGCATAGGCTCGATGTGCAGCACAAATCCTTTGCCGTTCGGCAAACGCTCGCCGCAGAAAAACAGCGCCTTCACGCCTTTGACTTGTGCCAGTTTGCCCGCCAGCGTCATGGTGTAGGCGTATTTCCCGAAAAACGGTACCCATACGCCGTCGCCGCCTTCTTCGGGGGAGGGCGCGTGGTCGGGCAAGACAATCGTGGCTTCGCCGGAACGCAAAGCCTTAATGACTTGTTTGACGCCTTGAATATTGGTGGGGGCGGTTTTCCCTTTGCCGCGAACGCGCCCCGCCTGCATGACGGAATCCAAGGCTTTGATTTTAGGCGGTTTGTACATGGCAGTCAGCGGAAACGGCAGCTGCTGGCTGATGTAGCGTCCGGCAAGGTCGTAGCTGCCGATGTGCGGGGTAATAAACAACAGTCCTTCGCCGGCATCCAAAGCCGATTGGACATGCTCCCAGCCATGCACTTCTTTAAACAGCGTTTCAATGCTTTCAGGTCGTCTGAAAAAGGCGACGGGCAATTCCAGCCCGCCTTTCGCCGTTTCGCGGAAAACGGCTTTGACCGACGAAGGCTCGGGATTCAATCCGGCAAGCCGCATATTGTCGAACACACGCTGCCGGTCGCTTTTGAGCAGATAATAGCCCAAGCCGCCCCGCCATATTCCCCAGCGCGTGCAAAAGCGGCAAAGGCAGCGCCGCAAAGCATTTAAACAAAAAAGTGAGCAGGATTTGCATAATAGATTGATGAGATGGAACGGGAAGATTGTAAATGAAAACGGCAGGTCTGGATATTGAGTTTCATCCGAATATAACGGATTGCCGCAATGCTCAAGATATCGGGTACGTTCATTCGGTTTGCCAAACGGCATAACGTATAAAAAGGTCGTCTGAAAATGGTTTCCATTCGTTGAAACGGTATTTTCAGAGACCTTTGCGTTTGGGTAAACGGATAATGTGTTACGCCAGACCGTTTTGTTGCGCGTCTTGCAGGCGGGCTTCGAAGTTGCTCAGATTGATACCTGCTTGTTGTGCGGCAGAGACGACTTCGGCGACGCTTGCACCGTTTTGCACTTGATGATAGCCCCAGAGCAGTGAACAGCGGGTGCCGGTGCGGCAGTAGGCGAGGACCGGTTGGGGAACGCTTTTGAGCAGGTTTTGGAAAGCGGCGACATCGGCGGCGTTGATGGTGGGTGCGACGACGGGCTGATGGTGGTGTTCGCGGATGCCCGCGGCTTCAAGCCAGCCTTCGACTTGTTTGAATGTAACTTGGTTTTCTTCTTCGCCGTCGGGACGGTTGCAGATGACGGTTTGGATGCCGAGTTTGGCGGCTTCTTGTACGTCCGCTTCGGTCAGTTGCGGGGCAATGTAGAGGTTGTCGGCAAGTTTTTGGATAGACATGGGTTTTCCTTTTCTACGTTTGAAGATGGATTGATTTTAGTCGTCTTGAGGGGCTAACAGGGCTTGTTCCAATCGTTTTTTATTGGCTTCGGACTGTTTTTGTATATATTTGCGGACAATGCTGTCAATGGCTGCATCTTGTTCCATGTTGGATCGGGTCGACCAAATGGCAGCAGCAAGGGTGAGGTCTACATGGTCGGGGCGTTGGGCGGCAGCCGTTTGGGCTTTGATGATGTAGTCAACGATACGCTCGACCGCTTTCGGATTGCCGGTGGCAAAATAAGTTACCCAATGAAAATCCAGTGATGCAGGGGAGATGATGGGTTCTTGAAGCGGATAGAAGCTTTTGTTTTCTTTGAGATTGTTTTTAAGCTCGGTATTTAATGTCAGGCTGTCGAGACAGGTTTGGGCTTGAGACGTGCCTGTCAGGATGAGGGTGTAGGCGGAAAAGGTTAGGGCGTCGCCTTGATAAGTTCGGATGTTGTCACACCAAATGGTGCTGCCTTGGGGATATTCTTGTAGCACTTGCGTCCCCCATGCAAGGGTGGTTTCGCGCATGAGATCGGCTTTGACAATCTGGTCCATTAGAGAAGCAGCACGTTCGGCAGAGGGATTTTTGTAGAAGACGGCGATATCCTTTCCTACTTTATATGCCGAATCTGATTGGGGGGCGGCTGTGGCGTGCAAACTGAGTAACAGGGCGGTGATGCCGATAAGGAGTTTTTTCACGGTTGTTTCTTTCGGTGTGGATGTTTCAGACGACCTTAATCTGGTATTTGAGGTCGTCTGAAAATCAGGCTCTGTCATTATAAAGCCAGTTTTCAAATAATTCGCGGTCGGTGATGTAGAGGACGGCGGTGTCGGCTTCGGCGGCTTGGACGGTAATGTCGGCGACGTACAGGATGCCGGTACGGAAGTAGTGGATGCGGGCAGTGGTGCCGATGGGGAGTTGCGCCCACTGTGCGGCAAGGTCGGTACAGGCGTAGCCGTCGATGGCGATGATTTATCCTGCGGGCAGAGGGCGGCGTTTTCTGCGCTGCCGCCGTTGAAGACGTGGGTCAGGGTGGCGTGGTCGCTGTTTTGTTTGAACCTTGCGCCGAAGTCGGATGCGGGGGCGGGCGTTTCGGTTGGCGGTTCGGACAGGAATGCGCCGCCGTGCCCGCGCGGTTGTGCCTGCCATTGCAGCCCGATGCCTATGGTGGCGAGGAGTTCGGCAAGGGGCAGGTCTGTTGTGGTGTAGAGGGTCGTCTGAAAAAAGTCTTCGAGGTCTAGGCCGGTAAACGCTTGGCAACGGGCTTGCCATTGTTTTTCGGGGATACCTTGTCGGGTGGCCAGCCAATCGCGATAGTGTTGCTGCATGACGCTGTCGAGGGTGTGTCGTCCGTTGCTTTTGCTGCGGATGGCGAGGTCGAGGCAGAGGGCGGCAAGTGCGCCTTTTTGGTAGTAGCTGACGATGGCGTTGGGGCTGTTTTCGTCTTGTTTGTAGAATTTGTTCCAAGCGGTGAAGCTGGATTCGACTAGGCTTTGTTTCAGACGACCTTTGGTTTGCTGAACGCGGGTGATGCTTTGGGCGAGCAGGCGCAGGTAGGCTTCGGGGGCGATGGTGCGGCTTCGGGCGAGGAAGAGATCGTCGTAGTAGGAGGTGATGCCTTCAAACGCCCAGAGCTGCTCGGTGTAGTTTTCGCGGTCAAGGTCGTAGGGGGCGAAGGCGGCGGGTTTGATGGATTTGACATTCCAAGCGTGGAAGTATTCGTGTGAGAACAGTCCGAGCAGTTGGGTGTAGGCGTCGTTGGCCTCGGACATGCCGTGCGGTGGCAGGCTGTGGCGGTCGGCGAGCAGAGCGGTGCTGCTGATGTGTTCAAGTCCGCCGTAGATGTTGTCGCCGACGTGGAGCAGAAAGAGGTAATGCGTGAACGGGGCAGGGGAGGGGAACATTGCCAGTTCGGTTTCGCAGATTTTGCGAATGTCTGACACGAGACGGTTGCGGTCGAAATCGGGATAGTGGCCGCTTAAGGCGATGCGGTGCGGGATGCCGCCGGCTTCAAAATCGAGAAATTCGATGTTGCCCAGTTCGACAGGGTGGTCGATTAAGTCGTGGTAGGAGGTCGTCTGAAAGCTGTGGACGTCGGTTTGAGGCAGAGTGGTGGCAATCCGCCATGTTTTTGGCAGGATGGGGAATTCGATTTGGTGTGTGCTGTTTTCTTGTCCGTTTACCTGCAAAAAAAAGCATGCACCGTCAAAGAACCCGCGTTCGGCAGTCAAAAACGAGCCGCGGACGGACAGGTCGTAGGCGTAAACGGTGTAGTAAATTTCCCACTTGCCGGACTGCGGGGTAGTGTGCCATCGGTTTTTTTGACTTGGGTCAGATGGGTATATTCGCCGTTGCAAAAGGCGCGGATGGTCGTAATGTGGCGGGAAAAATCGCGTATCAGATAGCTGCCGGGAACCCAGTTCGGAAGGCTGATTTCTGTTTCCAAATCATGTTCTTGTCGGAATATTAGGCGGATGTGCCACTCGTGGGCGAGCGGGTTGGGTGTGATTTTGTAATTAATCATGTCTATTGGTGCATTTGTTAAATTTTATGAATATGGAGATCAGGTTATGCAATTTAATTTATATCAATAAAGCCCCATTCAAAAGAGAGGCTTGAAAAATAAAGTAGTACTATTGGGAGAGTTTTAAAATAATATTATGATTATAAAGTAAAAAATATAAAAAATCGATGGTGTGGCCATATGATGTGAAATGTAATTCCGCTTGGCTAGGCTTGTCTTATATGTTAAATTTAGAAAAATTTAAACTTAGCCCTTATTGCGTTTTTTCAAAATGCATACGGCAAAGTGAGATAAAAAATTTTTATTCCCATAATTCATGGAGACTCTCATGGACACACAAACTTATAACTACAAAGTGGTGCGCCAGTTCGCCATCATGACCGTAGTTTGGGGTATTGTGGGCATGTTGGTCGGCGTCATTGTCGCCGCCCAATTGTTTGCCCCCGCCCTCGATTTATCAGATGTCGGCCCCTGGTTCCACTTCGGCCGTCTGCGTCCGTTGCACACCAACGCGGTAATTTTTGCGTTCGGCGGTTGCGGTCTGATGGGTACATCATACTACGTTGTTCAACGTACCTGTAATGCACGCCTGTTTGGTGGTTGGCTGCCGGCATTTACCTTCTGGGGCTGGCAGGCGGTTATCGTTGGCGCAGTCGTCAGCCTGCCTTTGGGTTATACCCAAGCTAAAGAGTATGCTGAATTGGAATGGCCTATCGACATCCTGATCGCTTTGGTTTGGATTGCTTACGCCATCGTATTCTTCGGTACGATTGCCAAACGTAAAATCAAACACATCTACGTTGCCAACTGGTTCTACGGCGGCTTCATTTTGGCCGTTGCCCTGTTGCACATCGTCAATAACCTGAGCATTCCTGCGGGCTTCATGAAATCCTATCCGGTTTATGCGGGCGCAATCGATGCTATGGTTCAATGGTGGTATGGCCACAATGCCGTAGGTTTCTTCCTGACTGCAGGCTTCTTGGGCATGATGTACTACTTCGTACCGAAACAAGCAGGTCGTCCGGTTTATTCTTACCGCCTGTCCGTCGTCCACTTCTGGGCTTTGATTTTTACCTATATGTGGGCAGGTTCTCACCACTTGCACTATACCGCTCTGCCTGACTGGACCCAGTCCTTGGGTATGGTGTTGTCCTTGATTCTGTTCGCACCTTCTTGGGGCGGTATGATCAACGGTATCATGACCTTGTCCGGCGCATGGGACAAACTGCGTACCGACCCTATCTTGAAATTCTTGATCGTTTCTCTGTCCTTCTACGGTATGTCCACCTTTGAAGGTCCGATGATGTCTATCAAAACCGTCAACGCTTTGAGCCACTATACTGACTGGACTGTCGCACACGTTCATGCCGGCGCTTTGGGCTGGGTAGGCTTTGTGACCATTGGTTCTGTGTACTACATGATTCCGCGTCTGTTCGGTAAAAATGAAATGTACAGCACCAAATTGGTAGAAGCACACTTCTGGATTGCGACCATCGGCGTGGTTCTGTATATCGCCTCCATGTGGATTGCAGGGGTATTGCAAGGTCTGATGTGGGGTTCTCTGAACGCTGACGGTACTTTGACTTATTCGTTTGTAGAGTCAGTTAAACGCACCATGCCTTACTACATGATTCGTTTTACCGGCGGCCTGCTGTATCTGAGCGGTATGTGTATCATGGCATACAACGTTTACCGTACGGCCATCAGTGGCAAAGCGGTTGATGCCGAGATTCCCGCGGTGTCTCAAACCCAGCACCACTAAAAACATAAGAAAAGGCTACCAAAATGAAATTACAACAATTAGCTGAAGAAAAAGTCGGCGTCCTGATTGTATTTACCCTGCTTGTAGTCAGCGTAGGTCTGTTGATTGAAGCCGTGCCACTGTTCTTCTCCAAGGCTGTAACCCAGCCTATTGAAGGTGTGAAACCTTATAACGCTTTGCAAGTGGCTGGTCGCGACATCTATATCCGCGAGGGTTGTTACAACTGTCACTCTCAAATGATTCGTCCGTTCCGTGCAGAAACCGAACGTTACGGTCACTACTCTGTTGCCGGTGAGTCTGTTTATGACCATCCGTTCCAATGGGGTTCCAAACGTACCGGTCCGGACTTGGCTCGTGTGGGCGGCCGCTATTCCGACGAATGGCACCGCATCCACCTGCTGAATCCGCGCGACGTTGTGCCGGAGTCCAATATGCCTGCTTTCCCATGGCTTGCCCGCAACAAAGTTGATGCCGAAGCAACCGTGGCGCATATGAAAGCCCTGCGTAAAGTCGGTACGCCTTACAGCGATGAAGAGATTGCCAAAGCTCCTGAAGCTTTGGCAGACAAATCAGAGCTGGATGCGGTGATTGCATACCTGCAAGGCTTAGGCTTGGCATTGAAAACGTAAGGTAACATCATGGACGCAAACTGGGCTCGCTCGCTCTTCACTGTTTGGGTTTTTATCAGCTTCATCTTAGTCCTTTATATTGTTTTTAATCGACGTAATAAAAAAGAACTACGATGATGCTGCCAACAGTATTTTCGACAATGATGATAAAGAGTCGTCTGAAAAAGACGGGCGATAACAGTTTAGTCCGTGATCACGGAGCAAAAGAATGAACACAACATCCCAATTTACCAGCAATTTCTGGAATATATACATTGCAGTTATTGTCGTGCTCAGCTTTATCGGCTTGGCATGGCTGCTGCTTTCCCAAAACGTTGTGAAGCGTCCTAAAAAGGGCGAAGAAGTCAAAACGACAGGCCATGAATGGGACGGTATCGAAGAATACAATAACCCGTTGCCACGCTGGTGGTTTTGGCTGTATGTTTTTGTCTGGCTGTTCGGTATCGGCTATCTGGTCATGTATCCCGGTTTGGGCGATTATAAAGGACAGTGGAAATGGAGCAGCAAGGGACAATACGAGAAAGAAATGGCTCAAGCCGGCGAGAAATACGGCAAGGTTTATGCCAAGTTTGCCAAAATGCCGATTGAGCAAGTGGCAAAAGATCCTGAAGCACGCGCCATCGGTCAAAACCTCTTCAATACCTACTGTATCCAATGTCACGGTTCTGATGCCAAAGGTTCCAAAGGCTTCCCAAATTTGACCGACAACGATTGGTTGTGGGGCGGCGAACCTGAGAAAATCCATGAGACCATTGAAAAAGGCCGTACGGCACAAATGGCTGCATGGGGTCCTGCGCTGGGTGAAGAACGCGTAAAAGATGTGGCAAACTATGTCATGTCCTTGTCCAAACCTAAAGACCAATACGATGAAGAACGCGCTGCCCGCGGTAAAGCATTGTTTAGTGGTCCTCCGGCAAACTGCTTTACTTGTCACGGCGATAAAGGTCAAGGTATTCAAGGCTTGGGCCCGAATCTGACCGACGACGTATGGTTGTGGGGCGGTACTCAAAAATCGATTATCGAAACCATCACCAACGGTCGACACAGCCAGATGCCTGCTTGGGGTCATTTCTTGGATAAAGACAAGCTCCACATCATGACTGCGTATGTATGGGGTCTGTCTAACAAAGACGGTAAAGCACCTGTGAAAAAAGCTGAACCTGCTCCGGCACCTGCTTCTACCGCCGCATCATCTGCTGCCGCTTCATCTGCTTCCGCTCCGGCCCAAGCTGAAAAAGCTGCTTCAGCAACTGATGCAAAAGCACCTGCTGCTGCTTCTGAAGCCAAACCTGCAGAAAAAGCAGACGCTTCATCTGCCAAAGTGGACGGTAAAGCCGTTTTTGAAGCCAACTGTAAAATGTGCCACGGCGGTACCATCCCGGGCGCTCCGGTTGTCGGTAAAAATGACGACTGGGCTCCGCGTATCAAACAAGGTAAAGATACCCTGCACAAACACGCGCTCGAAGGCTTCAACTCCATGCCGGCAAAAGGCGGTAACTCAAGTCTGAGCGATGACGAAGTCAAAGCTGCGGTTGACTATATGGCCAACCAATCCGGCGCTAAATTCTAAATCGTAGAAATTAAAACGCACCTTTTAATAAGGTGCGTTTTTTTATGGGGTCGTCTGAAAGTAGGTTTCAGGCGACCTGAAGTTCGTCCCGTACTTTCATTAAAGCAAAGCCAAGCAGGTTTAAGCCCCGCCATTGCAGCGGATTTTGGACGTGTGGGTCATCTTGGACAAGTCCGATTCCCCAGATTGTATCTACCGGACTGGCTTCCACTAGAATGCGGCTGCCTGTGCCAAGAAGAAAGCGTTTCAAATCGGGGTGTTGGCTAAATTTGGCATAGTTGCCCTTGTAAACGATATCGAAGCGGTGGGCATTCCAAATGTTGTCTTTAAATCCGATGACTTGCCGCCCTAAATCCTTCGCCTTTTTGGGATGCGCAGAAGCGATGATTTGGCCTCTCCAATCATTACTTTCCGGAGTATATGGGGAATGTTACCCTATACAGAGCCTTGCGCAATGAGTGGGAAGCCCAAGTAGGGGCAGGGTATAAGAAGCTCCGCAGTGCGGATACACCACAGCTTATTCAAGCACACTTGGGGGCAACAGAGATG